>JBKHCI010000048.1:0-12492 GCA_046541915.1 Desulfonatronovibrio sp.
CCGGGGTGACGGTTAAAGCAGCTGGTTGCCCTTTTCCCGTCATTCCGGCGAAAGCCGGAATCCAGTGCAGTTGAACAGCCATATTCCGTATGTGCTGAATAGTTACAACTTTTCTTACTCTTTAACGATGGACGTTGAACCTTGAACGCGGAACCCAGCCTGCGACGCAGCAATTGGGAGATTCAGAGCAGCCACTCAGCTTTCCAGTCGTTGGATTATGCTCTGGGCTACTTTTTGACCGGACATGAGCATTCCCCCAAAAATCGGTCCCATGCGAAATGAGCCAAAAGTGGCATTGGCAGACATTCCGCAGACAAACACACCAGGAAAGGCCTCCCTGGTATTCTCTATTGTACTTTGTTCGGCTTTTTCAGCCCACATGGATTTTTCCCCTTCCAGACCTCCGGAAGGGGTGTTCAGCCTGACATCGGTCTTTCTCTGAATAACCTGCATCACCTCTATGGGATGACCTGTGGATTCAACCATATACTTAGTCTTTACAGTCAAAGGGTCAACATGCAGACCACCGGTTTCTACAGCTGACCAGTTTATTACCAGGCCGGTGACTCTATTTTCACGGATCATGACGTCTTCAACAGAAACCAGATTGAAAAAATTCACTCCAGCCTGGCAGGCTTTGGAACCTATGGTACAGACTGCTTCCACGGAATCAGCGGTAAAATACCCTTGTGCATACTCTGTTGACCTCACTCCCAGTTCATCCAGGATATGCTTTGCCTCTTTTTGAATAACAATCTCATTAAACATCATGCCCCCGCCCCACATTCCACCGCCAACTGACAGCTTACGCTCAAAAACTGCTGTTTTTTTACCTGCTTTGGCCAGGTAGTAGGCAGCAACCATACCAGACGGCCCAGCACCGCAGATGGCTACGTCCAGATCCAGACAATCAAGAAGTTTCTTGGTATAAGTTTCAATTATCGCCCGTGAGATTACAATTTCTTCCAGTGCCATTTTTTTCTCCTTTTTAAAATGTAAAGTTTAACAAAAAAAAGGGCTGCTTCCCAAATGGAAAACAGCCCTGGATAAATATCTGTCCGGGAGCCCCGGACAAAATATACACAGCGCCGCTTCCCTACGCCGGCATTAACCGGATCAGGTTCCAGGGGTCTTCCGGCAAAACCGGAATCTCAGGAAAAACCTCCCCCAGCGACTCAAACCACTAGCCCGCAAACCGGGCAATCTCAAAGAACCCAACAAACCAACAAAAAAACAAAGCCACCTGCACGCTAAGCACTCTTCAACAGCTTCTTGATTTTCTGACTTAACAGCTTGTTGAAAAAATCCTTATCCAGCAGATTTTTCAAAAATCCCAAGGGCAAGAAGCAAAAAAAATTCAAGGCTGCAGCGTATTCAGGATACGTAAGAGTTTGAACTTTTTTGCAGGGACGCAGCAATTTGGAAATTTAAGCAGTCTGCTAAAGAATTTATAATCATAACCGTTGTTTATCTATTCTTCATCCAGAACAGTCACCGGAGTATCAACGACTCCGGCATAAAAGACGATTATTTCTGCCGGATCATCTGCCTGGTTTCGGCCGTAATGCCACTTGTCCACGACCTCCACAATCGCTTGCCCGGCCTGAAGATTCAACACCTCATCCTCCTCAGTATAAACCGTGAGCTCTCCCTTGAGAAGAACTCCCGCATTGATCACCGGGTGTTTGTGTGTATTGAGAGTAGCGCCGGGAGGGATGGTAATACGCAGGACAGTAACCTCAGGTTGGCCTTCCAGATATTGAGGAAGGCTTTCCCCGTCCCAGCTCCTGGAGGTTTTGGCCAGTTCCTGAACAACTGCTTGCTCTGTGTCCTGTGCAAAAGTACCTGCTGGCAGAAACAAAACAAGAATAAAAACCAGATAAAAGTTTTTCATAAAGTTTTCTTTTCTCTTGATATCGTACATATTATTGTTTTCCTTCATCCGCAATCAGAAATATCTGCGGCACGGAACTTATGTACTTTGCCTTATCTCATCAGGGCTCTTTATAAATAAGCAAACAGGTTTTGTCTTATTTAACAGCGTATTGAAAAAGTCCTTACTCAGCAGCCTGTTAAGTCAAGACAGAGAGTTTACCGGACTGGAAAACAGGATTGGCTTCAGGATTGGAAAAAATATCGCCGGTAGTTCCAAATATTTATTTCATGAACACCGTATCTTCTCCATAACGGTCCATAAACCTGCGAGTGATATCTCCAAGCACAATCTATCACCTCCATCCAGGCTTGTGAGTTACAGTTGATCAATACAGGAATCATTTCTGAAGACTTTTATGCAGATTGACAATAAAATCTTGAACATTTGTCACCACTGCTGTGGCCTGGGCGGAACCCCGGTTGGCCAGTTTGTCCACGCTGAATTCGGAGACGTCCACAATATAAAAATAAACAGGCCGAACCATTCCGTCTTCCATGATTCTATAGCCTGGGGTCATGTTGCCAAAAGCAATGGAATGCAGCTGGGTTGCCATGGAAATGACTGTTGTTGCCTTGCGCGCATGGACCCGCATGGCATCCTGAGCTTCGTAAACATTGGCCATGACCTCAGGCAGGGGTCCGTCATCCCTGATTGATCCGGCCAGGACATACGGCACATCCATTTTTTCGCAGGTATGCATAATACCCTCATTTAACCCCAGTTCCTGGATCGTGTCTCTGATGGAGCCGAACCTCCTGACCATGTTCAAAACATCAAGATGATGATAATGACCATGCTGGATAGGAGCCTGGCTATAAATATCCTGCCCCAGCCCGGTCTGAAAAATTGAAGCCTCCAGATCATGGGTGGCCAGGGCGTTCCCCGCCAGCAAGGCGTGGCAGTAACCGGATTCAATCAGGCCCTGCATGGCTTCCCTGCTGTCTTTGTCAAAGGCTACAGCCGGGCCCAAAACCCAGACAATATGACCATGTTCCCTGTCATGGCGGAGAATATCATAAAGGGCGTCATAGCTGCGGGAAAACGGAGTCTCCCTTGTTCCCCGGGTACGAAAGGAGAACTTTTCAATGAATTTTTCGCTGTCCCCGTCAAAACCGTCAGTATGGACAAATATCCCATCCTCGCCGTTTTCAGTCCTGCCGATGATCACTTCTTCACCCTTTTTAAGTCTTCTGGCCTCGGTTACTTCCACTTTACCCCCCTCAAGAACCAGCACGCAATCCATCCGGCTTTCCGGAACCAGAACCCATTTTCCATGACCCAGGTGGATATACTCAGGGTAATTGGAGGTGGCGTGGAAATTGTCAGGCGCGATGCCGTCCTGCGCCTTTTCAGTTAAAACCGCGGGCGCGGAATTTAGCGGCGCCTTGCTGAAATCAGGGGCTTTGTACGTCGGCAAAGTAAATGACATTATGTTTTACTCCTGTACTTAATTAAACCTTAAATCCGTGAAGCTGGCATTTTCGAACTTATTGATTTTGCGTGTTTCGGGGCTTGACAATACCACCGCAAATTGTCTGAATGACTTGGGCGGACTTAATCAAAATCCTTTAACCATCTGAGTTGACATAGAAAACAAACAAGGTTCTCCAGCAAAACCCATCACGGCAAGGCCGGGATTTTGATTTAGACCGCCTTGAAGCGAGTTTTTGCGGCCCTTTTGTCAAATTCAGGAACCCGCTTTCACGGATTCAGGCTAAACTGTCAGGATCAGTCACCAACGGTATTCATTTCATTATTGGAATCACTCAGCAGGTCGGTTCTGATTTTTTTGCGGCGCTCCAGAGGAAGATCAATATAAAATATGGTGCCCTTTCCTTTTTTGGAATCTACCTGAATATGCCCATGATGACCCTCTATTATCCTTTTGAAAATCGCCAGGTCAATACCAGCTCCGTCTGGCTTGGTGCTATAGAAGGGATGAAAGATATAAGGCAGCTCTTCGGCTGAGATGCCGCGCCCATTGTCCTTAACCATTATTCTGCATGAACTGTTTTCCAAACCCGCCCTGATAAATATTTCAGATGCGTCAGAACAGGCATCCAGGGAATTGTCCAGCAGTGTTCCCATGGCCCTTTTTAAAAGTTGAGGATCAGCCATTATCCGGGTATCTGTTACTTCGAGCCTGACATTATATTTACCAGACTTTACGCATTCTTCATAATCAGCCATCACCTCTTCCATGATTTCACTTAAACTCGCGGGAACAAGAACAGGATCCGGCATGGAAGCAAAGAAATCCACCTTTCCAACTATGCTTTCAATCTTTTTCAGATGAGAATGTATCTGGTTGTAATACTCTTCATCTTTGCCAGTGACTGAACATGACTTATGAAGTTTTCTTAAAAAGGCACTTATACCCATGAGGGGATTTCTTATTTCATGGGCCATTCCATTGGCCAGTTTGAGCAGGTCATTGTAGCTTATCTGATGAAAAACCTTCTCCATTTTCTTGGCTTTATCAATATCCAGAATGGAAAAAATATTCACCGACTGATCCTGGTTGCGGATCCCCAGCAGCTTTACATCAGCATAAAACCTGGCTTTGTTGCGCCTTAGAAGCATGATCTCATCTTCCAGGGTCTTGCATTTTCCCGCCAGATACAGATAATTAGGATAAAGATACTTTTGATCCTCCGGAGTAAACAGGATGGAAATGTTTTTCTCCTTAAGCCCCTGGGGGGCATAGCCGAACACATCCCTGACCCTGGAGTTAGCCCAAAGGACAACACCCTGAGGGTCAGTGATAATCAGAGCACAATGAACTGAAGATAAGATATTGTCATGTAATTCTTCGGAGAAATTCAACTGTAACATGGCATGTCCCTTCAGGAGCTTGAGGTTTCACAACTACTATGGTGAATGGTTACCGGATATTGGGAATTTAACATATTTTCTTTGTCACCTGCCTGCAAGCAGGAATTTCATCTAAGTTGGTCTACTCATTATAAATTATAATCAGCTGCTCAGTTTTCATCCGCAAAGTCTTTCTTCCTGAATGAAAACTGCTTAAATCAAGGCTGGCCCATGAATATGGTGAACTGTTGCCCTAAGTCCTGAGGTTAAAGTTTTTACCTGGTTGACCGATTAATGATAAGGTGAAATTTTATTTTTCTTACCGGAGAAGGACATGGCCTTAAGCGATCTTCAACGCACAATGCTTTACAGCACCCATAACTATATCTGGCAGCAGGACATGCTCTTAAACGCCTATTTTCACGGTTCAAGCGTGGGCGCCAATCTGCGCGAAATGATGATCGGTCAGCCGCCTGTCCAGCCTTTGACCAGTCCTTTTGACGAGGCCATTACCGGAAAACTGCGCTCTGACAGCCGGGCCATCAGCCAGAACGCCCGCAACGTCCGGGAAGCAGCTCAGATGGTGGGCATTGCAGCGGAGGCTGTGGGCACTATCAAAACCACCCTGGAGGAGATGCAGGACCTGGCCCAGTCCATCAAGGAAGAAAGAGATCTGTATTATGACGAGGTAGGCTCAGAAGATGGAACATTTGAGACCTCTCAGGCAAACAAAGACGATTATCAGGCCATGAAAGACAAGATTCTCAGCATTATTGAATATACCAATTACAATGATATCCCTTTGCTGGACAGCAGCCAATGGGCGGATGCCGAACAGATTGACGCTGATGGCAATGTATTTATCAAAGGACTGCCCGGAAGAGAGGGGGGCTTCGATGTAACCTTCCGCGCCCTGGATGAAATGGAATGGGATGAACTCAATGAAGAACACCTGGATGATGACGGAAGGGCAGACTGGGAGGACTACAACGTTGAAACCCAGCTGGAAGCGTTGAACCAGTTCATTGGAGATGTCACACTTATGGAAGATATATATACCCGTCGAGAATCAGGTCTGGAATACCAGGCTAATTCCCTTGATTCTCAGGCCTTGATTCTTGATCAGGCAGTAGAAGCCAGAAGACAGACCCCGACCCTTTCTCTGGAAGAAATCCTGCTTAATCTGCTGCACCGTTATTCCGGAACCCTCATTGACGAAACCAGTTGACCAGCTTTATTTCTTCCAGAATGCGGGCACCATGAGTACTATGATTGTGTAAATCTCCAGTCTGCCCAGAATCATGCATAAGGATAATATCCATTTAGCCGGACCGGGCAGGTCCGCGAAGTTAGAGGCAGGTCCGACGTCTCCAAATCCCGGGCCGATATTACTGACACAGGCAAGGACAGCCGTCAGGGAAGTCAGCAGATCCACACCCATTGCCGCAATGAGCAGTGAAGAAATCACCATCAGCGCGAGAAAAATAATGATAAAGCCCACCACACCGCTCAGAACATCCTCCTTAACCAGGACCTTGCCCATTTTCACGGACTGAACCGCGTGGGGATGAACAATCCGGAACAGTTCCCTGTAAGCCAGCTTCAACAAAAGCATTACTCTCATGCACTTGATGCCTCCGGCAGTGGATCCGGCGCATCCTCCAATAAACATGCACAGAAGAAGAACAACCTGAACAAGGGCCGGCCACAGCAGGTAGTCATAAGTAACAAAGCCGGTGGTGGTGATAATGGACACAACCTGAAAAGAGCTGAATCTCAGGGCGTCAAATATATTGGCATGGCTGGAAATGTATATAAAAACAGCAGAAACTGAAATAAAAAATACCACCAGAACTCCGAAAAATCTTAACTCCGGGCTCTTCCATACTTCACTTATCTTCCCGGTAAGCATCTTGTAGTGCAGGGCAAAACTTACACTGCATAAAAACATGAAAACCGTAATAATCCAGTCCACATAAGCACTGTCAAAATGAGCAATGGAATCGTTTTTATTGGAAAATCCTCCAGTGGCCACAGTGCCGAAAGTCTGGCATAATGAATCAAACAGGTTCAATCCCCCGAGAAGAAGAAGCAAAGTCAGGACAAGAGTAAACAACAGATAAACCTTCCAGAGAAGCATGGCGGTTTCGCTGATTCTTGGCTTGAGTTTATCCGGAGAAGGCCCAGAGACTTCAGCCTTGTAAAGCTGCATGCCTCCAACCCCCAGGAACGGCAGGACAGCCAGAGAAAGGACGATTATACCCATTCCTCCCAGCCAGTGGGTAAAGCTGCGCCACATGAGAATGCCCGGAGGCAGTGCCTCGATATCACCCAGTATGGAGGCCCCTGTAGTAGTGAAACCTGAAAAGGATTCGAATACCGCGTCTGTGGGGTCCATGAACCCCCCGAGGATAAATGGAAGAGAGCCGGCCAGACTGGAACATATCCAGGCGGCTGATACAATAAAAAGCCCTTCTCTATGGCTGAACCCTTCTGCCTTATGCTTGCGGAACAGCAAATGAAGAATAATACCCAAAATAATAATTATATTGGAAGACCAGAAGAGTGGAATCAGCCCGGCATCCTGGTGAAACACAGAAAAAATCAGGGGAAACAGCATGGCCAGCCCGATAAAAAGAAGCAGCAGCCCCAGCAGCCCTGCCATGTGCCGCCAATGCATCAATAGTACTCCAGTTTTGCAGTCAGGGCTTTTTCCAGACGGTCAATACTCTTTCTTGAACTCAGGACAGTTATCCGGTCACCAGGCTTGATCATGGTTTCTCCGTCAGGAAGAATAACCTCTGATCCCCGCAAAACAGCCAGGATAAGAACGTCTTCCGGCAGGTTGAATTCCTTGATCCGTTTATTAACCAGGCTCTCATCCCCATTAATTAAAGCCTCCATAACATCCACGTCTTCCCTGATGGCCACCGCGGAAATTATGGAACCCTTACGGATTTGATTGAGTATGGTGTTTACAGCCGCGATCCTTGGGCTGACAATATGCTTCAGACCTATGGTGCGGACCAGGGGAATGTACTCCTGTTTGTTTACCCTGGTAATAGTCATTGCCGCACCCATTTTTTGAGACAAAAGAGAACTCAGGATATTTGTTTCGTCATCCTCTGTCAGGGTGACCACCAGATCCATATCCTTAACATTTTCTTCCTTCAGGATATTCTGATCAGTACCATCTCCGTTGATTACAATTGTCTTATCCAGTTTTTCAGAATGAAGTCTGCATAAATCCTTGTTTTTTTCCAGAAGTTTTACATTAAATGCCTTCTGTTCAAGAAATCTTGCCAGCCTGAAACCAATATTGCCCCCCCCGACAATCATGACTTCCTTGGTTTTTCCGGATTTACCACCGAGATTTGCGGATATTGTGTCCAGATCCCTGTCCATGCATGCCAGATAAATCAGGTCATCCTTTATGATCTTATCTCTGCCCGAAGGAATAATAAGCTTTTCCCCGCGAACAATGGCTGCGACAACAACGTCTTCAACCCCAATGCGCTCCCTGACCTTCATAAGATCAACATTATCAAGCAGAGAATCACCTTCAACCAGAAATACGGGCAGCTTGATTCTGCCATCGGCAAATTCATTTATCTCCACAGCCTTGGGAGCCCGCATAATCCTGTATATGGACCGGACCACTTCCACTTCAGGATTGATGACCATGCTTATGCTCAGATCCTTGGTCCACACATCCTTGTAATCCAGGTATTCATCATTACGAATCCTGGCCAGTTTCCTGGTTTTTGGAGAAAGCATGTTGGCAAAGGTACAGGCCACCAGATTTATTTCATCCCTGTCGGTAACAGCAAGCAGGATGCCGCAATCTTTTATGCCTGCCTGCTCAAGGACTTTGGGACTGCTTCCCGACCCTTCCACAACCTGTACATCCAGCTGCTCGGATATATTTTCCAGGGCTGATGCGTTCTGGTCAATCAGAATTACTTCCTTTTTTTCCTGGGCCAGCCTGGCGGCAATATTCTGACCCACCTGCCCGGCTCCGATAATGATTATTCTCACTTCACTGTCTGCCTTTCCGGTTTCTTGTCAGGAACGCACTTCCTGCACCATCTGTCATTATACCAGTTGGCAATAGCCGGAGCCTTATTGAAAAACATCACTCCAGCAAACGCCGTAACAAGGATGTATACACCACTGAATATCCTCAGTTGAGGCAGGGCCAGACTGGCGATGATGGCGGAGAATTCCCCTCTTTGAATCATTGAAAAGGCTGCCCTGCAGGATATTTTTCTGCTCAGACCGAAAAATCTGCTGCCGAAATAAGCAGTGATGACCTTGCCCAGAACAGCCCAGATTATCAGGACCACCATCATGGCAATAAAAGGCACCCCCTGTCCCAGGTCAATGGTGGTCCCGAACCAGAAGAAAAAGAAAGGCAGAGTGAGATTTCTTATGGGGACAATCAGGGTCTCCAGTTCACGCGACCGCCCTGTTTCCGAAAGCATGACCCCGGCCAGAAAAGCCCCGAGCACTTCTGAAAGTCCCAGGGAAATGGCCAGCCCGGCATACCCCAGGGCTATGCCTACAGCCAGAAGAGGCATAAATTCATGCTGAATATGTTTGGCCACAAACTGATTCAGCTTCTTGAAGCCATAATGACCGATAACAACCGCTCCGACCAGCAGAATAATAATTTTAAGCAGCAGAATTACCATAAAGGCAATGTTCATTTCTTCGCCGCTTTGAATTCCGGCGATAAAGGAGACCAGAATGGGGGCCACAAGATCTTCAAAAATCAGCAGAGCCAGGATGAATTCAGCTTCGGGATTGGCCAGTCTTTTCTTTTCTTCGAGCATCTTGGCGGATATTGAGGAACTGGTGGCATAGGCTACAGAGCCTATAATAAAGGCAGAGGTCAGATCCAAACCAAATAACAGGGCTATACCCATGGCCACACCCAGGTTTAATCCGACATCCATAAATCCGGCAGGCCATATTTTTTTGGAGATATTGACCATCCTGGTCATGGGAAATTCCAGGCCCAGAATAAAGAAAAGCAGAACAATGCCGATTTCAGCCACAACATGTATGGCTTCAATGTGAACGAAGTAGGATGATACAGCCACCCCCAGAATAATATACACAAGTACGGACGGAAGCCTGAACTTCAGAGAAGTAAAACTGACCAGAAAAAATACACATAAAATCAATCCGGCCAGAAGTAGAAATGGAATGTTTTCCACTAAAGTACCCTTTAAAATTAGGTTATTGCAATCAGGACGACTTACATAAAGAATTCAAGCTCTTGATCTGATCCCTGGTGCCAATGGCCATAAGGACATCGCCAGGAAGAATTGTCTCCTCCACGTCAGGACTGCCGATCATATTATCGCCACGTTGAATACCGATTATGGTTGTACCTGTCCTGGTCCTGATTTGTGAATCAATTATCTTCTTGTTGGCAATACAGCTTTGAGGCTCGATCTTGATCCATTCCATGCGGATATTCTTGAGCAGAAGTTCCATTTTATCATCAGCTACCGGCTGATAATCGACCCCAAGCAGAAGAGTGCCGAACTGCCTGGATTCTTCATCCGTCATGTTCATGGTAAAATCCGGCTCATCCGCCTCTTCATCGTTAAAGTGATAAACCTCCCTGGCTCCGTTTTGATGCAGAATAATGACAACATGGTCATCTTCCGCAGTGGTGAATGAATACCGCTTGCCTATGCCCGGCAATTCACTGGTTTTAACTTTCATAAGTTTCTCCGGAGTGTTTATAGTTCTACAAAAATATTGCTCAAGTAATTCATTAAAAATAAGACAAAGACACTATTTATTCTTGGATGTTTTGGTAAAACTGCTCAAAAATCTGGCCTCTGCCTCGGTTGTGCCAATAAGAATAAGCTCATCACCTTTACCCAGAACTATATCCGGATAAGGGTTGATCTTGGTTGCGCCTTGGGAATCAACAGCGATGACACTGCATCCTGATTTATTTCTGATCTCACTTTCAGCCAGGGTCTTTCCTTCCAGGGATTTGGGCACCTTTTCCTTGAAAATATCCAGACCTTCGGCCACCATAAGCACATTATCGCCCTTAAGATGATTTATGATTGTATTAGCCCCCATTGAGGCATAGGACATGACCAGGTCTGCTCCGGCCTGATGCAGTTTGGAAATATTCCTTTCTCTGGTGGCCCTGGTAATTATCTGAATATCTGGCCTGAGTTTACGGCAATAGATGGTCAGGTAGATGTTCAGTTCGTCCTTGTTGGTGGTTATGATCACTGAAGGGGCTTTATCAATGCCGGCTTTTTGAAGCACGCTCAAATCAGCGGCATTTCCCAGGATGTATTTTTCCTTATCCCCCACAATTCTGGCGCTTTTTTCCACAAGTCTGTATTCAACTTCATTTTCATCCAGGGCCTGGGCCGCTGCCCTGCCTACCCGGCCTCCACCAAGAATCAGAACCGGAGAAAAGGATAAATTATAAATCCCATAAATATCATCATATTTTTCCAGCTGCTTTTCCGAACCGGCCAGAACCAGAACCGTATCAGATGTAATTACACTGTCGGGCAAGGCAGCGATAAACCTGCCCCTCTCCCACATGCCCACCACGTTGACCCCGATATTTTCCCTGAGCTTGCTTTCAACCAGGGTCTTCCCTTCCAGAGGAGTACGCATGGTCGGGGCTTCGGCAATGAGCAGGTCATTGAATCTGCCGATAATATTGGCATGCATGCTGACTCCCAGAACCCGCCTGGCCAGGGCTCTGCCTAGCATCCTGGTAAACTGATAAACATGGCTGCTCCCGGCCAGCTCAAGTATATCAACAGACTCAGAGGCTTCCGCGCTGGAAACAACCTGCGTATCCTTTGAAAACTGTCTGAGAGTAAAAACTCCATTGGTATTTGTTTGATCATCATTATTGAAAAAAACCAGAGCTGCCTTGTCAGCCCGGGTTTTACGGTAGGTCTCCACATCACCAATGTCCCCCCGGACAATCTTATACCCCTGGTCATATAATTCCAGGGCCCTTTGCTGATCCGGGGTTATAATCGCATACTTATATTCATACTGCTTAAGTTTTTCAATAAGAGTAGAAGTAAGAGGATCAACATTACTCAAAAGAACATGATCTGCTGTCTGGGCTGGTAGTTCTCTGGGCGCCCTGGCCTTGTTCTGAGCCTCCAGCCAGGGAGCGTAGAAAAACTGGATAAAGGTGAACGGCAGCATGACCAGAAGAAAGACCACTCCGGACAACAGTACTATTGATGAAAAAACCATACCCAGGTCGGTGATGAAAATTATATCACCGTAACCAAGAGTGGTCATGGTCACTATGGTCCAGTAAAACCCGGTAACAAAAGAATATTCCCTGCCTTCATACGCCATGATATAGTGAAAGGCTATGCTGTAAAAGGTCATAAGCAGGATCAGGACAAGGATAAACTTGAGCAGAACCTTGACATTGGTTTTGGCCTTTTTACTCTGGAAAAAATAGATAAGTATGGATGGCAGAAACTTCATGAACCTGGTCTTTCTCCTGCTAGATTTTGGTCACCAAATAAATCTCTTTCCTTCAGGAAGGCTCTTGATGTCAAGGATGGAATTTGCGGGTGGATGAGTGCTGTTATAAAAATTATAAATATTTGATAATTATTTGCAAGCAGGTCCTGTTTTAAAATTATGAAAAGATCACGTAACTATTCAGCACATACGGCATATGGCTATTCAATTGCACTGGATTCCGGCTT
>JBKHCI010000180.1:0-2648 GCA_046541915.1 Desulfonatronovibrio sp.
GCTTCCAGTTCATCCAGTTCTTTTTTCTGGTCTTTTTCCAGAATTTCCAAGGCCTTGTAATAAGGAGTCCGGGGTTCCAGGTGCAGTTCAAAGGTATTGGTGAAGTGGTCTTCAAAAAGTTCTCTGATTTTAGGACTGGTAGAACCCAGATAGACAATATTTTTTGAGGTGTCCCAGACCACATCAAATACCGCCGGCACTGGCAGGGTCCTGGCAAAGAGCTTCAGACGGACATTTTCCTTTATATCCTTTTTCTGGTCTCTGGAAATAAATTTCTGCCCTTTCTGTTCAAGTTCGCTTTTGGCCTGGTCCAGGGCCAGGCGAAAATGCTTTTTCATGACAGCGGGGGCAATGCGCCTGGTATCCAGGCGCAGGGCAAAGGCCATATAATGGGCCTTGTGAGGTGAGCCCAGCGACCAGGTGTTGTCCAGCATATCATCAAAGGAAGTCCAGCCGAAACTCCTTTCATCAGCGCTTTGATCAATATCCTTGAATTTATGTTTTATGAGCCGGTCCGGGATTTCCGCCCAGAAGTCGTCTTCAATATCCTGAACCACTTTGTAGCGTGTAAGACTGACGCTTGAACTTAATATACCCATTGGGTATCCTCCTTCTTTGCTGTGTAAATGCCGATTTTGCCTTTTATGGGTCAGTTTGGCAATATTTTAGAAGACAGTTCCGGATTTTTATCCTTGGCTGCCAGCCCTGCCGGCAAAGAGCTTTTAACAAAAAACCCTGATACGTGAGGATTATGCATGTCACCCAGGTTATGTATTCATGGCCATTTCTATCAGCCTCCGCGGTTTGACCCCTGGCTGGGAGAGGTCCTGCCCGAGGCCAGCGCGGC
Organism: Desulfonatronovibrio sp.; assembly: GCA_046541915.1. Taxonomy (GTDB): domain Bacteria; phylum Desulfobacterota; class Desulfovibrionia; order Desulfovibrionales; family Desulfonatronovibrionaceae; genus Desulfonatronovibrio. Next base: position 848 of record JBKHCI010000180.1, read on the forward strand.
ACCTTTTTCCAACTGGAATGAAAGAATAACCCGGGAATCCTATCTGCCTCTGGCCTATGCCAGAAGGAAGGACAGCCAGGGAAATATATTTAATATCATAAACTGCTACGAACATATAAGTTTTAATTTCGGTCCAACTGTCCTGGGGTGGATGGAGAAACACAGTCCGGATACTTACCAGCGGATTCTGGAAGGGGACCGCAAAAGCGCGCGCAGGCTTGGCAGCGGAAATGCCATGGCTCAGATTTATCACCATGTGATCATGCCCTTGTCCACGGATCATGACCGGGATATTGAGATCAATTGGTCTGTTTTGGATTTCCAGCACAGGTACGGGCGAAGACCTGAGGGGATGTGGCTGCCTGAGACGGCTGTGTGTACTGACACTCTGGAGGCCCTGGCCAGGGCAGGTATAAAATTTACAGTACTGGCACCCCGTCAGGCTGAAGCCGTGCGGGCCCTGGGTAATGAAAAGTGGCACCAGGTTGATGATCAGAACCTGGCTAAAGACCGTGCATACCAGGTGCGTCTTCCCTCAGGCCGGGAAGTCGCGGTTTTTTTCTATGACGGCCCTTTGTCTCAGGCAGTAGCCTTTGAACGTCTTTTAGCCGACGGCAGTATATTCTGGAACAGGCTTCTGGCTGGAAAGAGTTCGGGTTTGCTGAACCTGGCCACAGACGGGGAATCCTACGGCCACCACTTTAAATTTGGAGAAATGGCCCTGGCTTATGTGCTGGAACAGGCTCTGGAAGAAGGCAGTCCTTTAAAGCTTACCAACTACGCCTCCTTTCTCAAGGATAACCCTCCCAAAGATGAGGTCCGCATCAGGGAAAACACTTCCTGGAGCTGTATCCACGGAATTGAAAGATGGCGGGACGACTGCGGCTGCACCGACGGCGGCCATCCCGGGTGGCGGCAGACATGGCGCAGACCTCTGCGCCGGGCTCTTAATCTGCTGAAATATTATATAGAACACCATTACCGGGTTAAGGCCAGGGATTATTTTAAAAACGGGCATCAGGCCCTTCTGGACTATGGACGCTGCCTTTGCGGCGGTCTGGACATGGACGAGTTTCTGGCCCTCCATCAGAAGGGTAAACTTGAGCCTTCAGAAAAAATACAGGCCATGAAGCTATTGGAGATGCAGCGCATGGGGCTGGCCAGCTTTGCCAGCTGCGCCTGGTTTTTTGACGATATTTCCCGGATTGAACCCCTGAACAGCCTGAGCTACGCCTTAAAAGGCATGGAAACACTGCGCGAACTTGGAGGCCCTGATGTGGAGGCTGAATTTCTGGATCTTCTGGAAGAGGCCTATTCCAATGAACCGCAAGCAGGTGACGGAAGAAAAATATGGGCTGACCTGGTGCTTCCCAGAAAAATTGAGCCTGGTCACATGGCTGCCGTCAGTCTTGGACTTGAAAAGGTGAATACTCCGGTTTCTTTCCCGGGGCTGGAATTTGAACTTAAGAAACAGGGCGATGAATTATGCCTTGATTATACCTGGGCAAGAACCAAAGAAAAAGGCCGACAGGCTTTTCATGTTTCAGAGCGGGCCAGCTTTCAAGGTGTTGTCCAGGCAGGGGGTGAAGACAAGACTTTGTACTGCCCGGATACTCTGGACAAAAGGCTTAAGGATTATATCCTCTTCCAGCAGGACATTAAATTCGAAAATTTTTTATGGCAGGACATTCTGGACCGGGCGGCAATAGTTCTGGATAAGCTGACCAGGCCTTTTGAAGACGGACAGAAAAGCCCCCAGGCTGGTCTGGGTATCCTTTCTTTTGGAGTTATTTATAATTAT
>JBKHCI010000181.1:0-2643 GCA_046541915.1 Desulfonatronovibrio sp.
AATACCGGTCCGCGGGCCAAGACCAGCCTGGCTACTTATTTTTTCCCGGGGTCTTGTTCTGATTTGTCATGGACATGGGCTGACCAGTGCTGGCCAGAACCGACCCCCAGTAATTGGAATTGGTGTTCAGGGTTCTGCGTTTGATGGTCGTCAGAGAAAGGGGAAGATATATGTATCTGTCCTGGAGCATGCTCACCAGCATGTCGGTTTTGCCGGACATGCCCGCGTGAACCGCGTGCTGGCCCAGAAAGCCGCAATACACCCGGTCATTGGAATTGGCGGGCACTGACCTGATAATATAACTTGGATCAATGAATTTCAGGGTAATGGGCATGTCCTTTTTTTTAAAATAGTCGTGAATCTGCTCTTTAAGGTAGGAGCAGATATCACCCAGGATGATATTGCCGGAGGGGTCTGCGCCTTTGCGTTCAAAAAGCTCCTGGCCAGCGCCTTCGGCCACGACTATGACCGCGTGTCCCCGGTCTTTGAGCCTCTGGTCCAGGCGCTTGAGCAGCCCGTTTTCTCCCTGCAGTTCAAACGAAGATTCCGGAATAAGTACAAAATTGACTTCCTTGAGAGCGATGGTGGCCTGGGCCGCGATAAATCCGGATTCCCGGCCCATGAGTTTGACCATGCCGATGCCGTTGGGCGCGCCCAGGGACTCGGTATGAGCGCAGCGGATCGCTTCTGTGGCCTTTTCCACTGCAGTGTCGAAACCAAAGGTTTTGGAAACGAAATTTACATCATTATCAATGGTTTTGGGGATGCCCACTATGGACATTTTATTGCCCCGCCGGGATATTTCCTCATGGATTATCTGGGCGGCTTTCATGGTGCCGTCGCCTCCGATCATGAACAGGATGCTTATGTTCATTCTTTCCATGGCGTCCACAATGTCTTCAGGAGGCTGCGGACCTCTGGATGAAGCCAGAATAGTGCCTCCAAATTCGTGAATCTGGGAAACATTTTCCGGATTAAGTTCCATGACCGGATGGCCGTAGTCAGGGATAAAGCCCTGCAGGCCGTACTGGATTCCCAGTACTGAGGGCACATTGTAATTATGGTAGGCTTCCATGACAATAGCCCTGATTACATCGTTGATCCCCGGACATAAACCTCCGCAGGTGACTATGGCGCATTTGGTTTTGGACGGGTCGAAATACAGCTTTGATCTGGGGCCGGCTTCTTCGAATTCAAGCCGTACTGACTCTTTTTCATCTTTGCCAAGCATCTCCGGATTGATGTCCATAGTGATAAGCTGTTTGTCATCCACAAAGCGGCAGAAGGGCAGCGGGGAATTGACTTTGGCCGGGCCTATGGATTTAATGGCGGTGCTGTTTTTTTGTGTCATGACGGGTCCTGTTGGGTTAATTCAGTTGCAAAATACAGGCGTCAGGGGATTTTTGCTGAAATCCGCCCCTGGTGTTTTTGTTGAAATGAGTTCATGGCTAGGATATTGTATGTTGAATGTTTGTCAATACATTAGCAGCGTGTTGAAAAAGTCCTTGTCAGGCCGGCTGTTCAAGAATTACAAGCGTCAGCCTGGCACGTGTCGGTCCGCAGCAGTCCGGAAATACATTTTTTCATCGGGAGGATATTATGGAAAGAAAGTTCAACCCCTGGCAGGAAATTATAAGTATGCGGGACAAGATGGATAAGATAATGAATGAAACCATGAATTTTAAAATGGAAACCAGGACCAGAAAAAACCGGCTGTCTTTATGGCAGCCTTTGACTGATATGTTTGAGACGGACAGCCATATTGTACTGGAGATGGAACTGCCCGGAGTCTTTCAGGAGAATATCAATCTGGAAATTCAGGGAAGTCAGCTTGTGGTTTATGGAGAAAAGAAGCTTGAAAAAGAAGCGTCCGGAAGCGCGTATCAGATGCTTGAAAGATCATACGGGCCTTTCAGCCGGGTATTTAAGCTGCCTGAGAATATTGATCCTTCTACTGTAGCCGCTGTCTATAAAAACGGCACCCTGCGCGTGTCTATCCTTAAGACGGACAAGTTTAAAAAAAGGGTCAGTATCAGTATTACCGGGATATGAAAAACCGCTGCAGTTATTCACTGATGGCCGTCAGCCAGTCTTGAGTTCATGCTGGTGTTGATGCTAACGCCGGCTATTGCGCAACCCAACTAAAGAAAAGAATTTTTTGACAGGATTAACAGGATTAAGAGACTGATTAAGAGAAAAACATTTTGGGCCTGGCCGGAAGCCAGGCCCAAAGCTTATTACTCGCCTTGGCGATGGTATCTGCGTATGCTGGCTTGCGTCCAGCATACGCTTATCCTGTCCATCCTGTTAATCCTGTCTAAGTTTCTTGTTTTTTCTGACAAGGTTTAAACTTTAAGTCACTAACTGTCTGTCGCGTCCCGACACCCTGTGCTGAGGACATGGAGTAAAGTGAATGAGGGTGGCAGATTACTGTGAGAATAATTTTATTATGCCCTAAGCCATTGAAATGTAAAAGGTTATGGTGGATAATTCTTGTTATTTTTTTCTCAAAATAGTCTTGACGATGGATGCGACCTGATTTAAGAAGGCCAAAAATTACGGCATGGCAGGCTTTTGATTGTATACATGGCTGAAAATGTCCAGGGCAATAAGGACTTTTTCAACAAGCTGTTAAACCCTGAA
>JBKHCI010000182.1:0-2629 GCA_046541915.1 Desulfonatronovibrio sp.
ACACAGCCGCAGCTGAAAATTTACATGCATGCTGAAAAAAGACTCTGGATTATTCCAGTTTGCTGCTGATATTGTTATTAATCCATTCCGCGTCCCACCACTCAGACGGATTGACCGAAGTGCCCGATATCAGCATCTCAAAGTGCAGATGATCGCCCACTGCCAGCCCGGTAGTACCGGTACGCCCAATAGTCTGTCCCTTGCTGACCTGCTGCCCTTCCTGCACCTCAATGCCGCTTAAATGGGCATACAGGGACTGCAGGCCCAGGCCGTGATCAATAACCACAGTCTGTCCGTAAATTCCAATGTTTCCGGTGAAAACCACCCGGCCCTGGTTGGCAGCAGGTACAGGAGCCTGGGCAATTGAAGCCAGGTCAACTCCGAGATGCACCTGACGGTCAGCCTCCTGGCCCTGATAATAATAAGTCCTGCGATCAGCAAATCCGGCCATCTGAGCAGAATTGGGCTTTCTTATGAACACCCCCTCAAAATCCAGAACCGGCGAGGTCTCTCTGGCAATCTGTTCCACTTTTTCCCTGTTTTCAGTGCGCATCTTCCGGTTTACCTTTAAAAAAACCTGAAGCGGGTCTGTTTCCTCTGAAAATTCTCCCTGGAACTGCGGCATCTGGGAGCGCAGGAAATTATCCCCGATATTAAGGCGATCATTTTTGAAATTTCTGGAATTTACGTGATAATAAAATCCTGAAACCTGTTCGTTTCCGGCCTGATCTCTGGCCATAATTCTGGGGATATCGCTCTGTGTGTCCGCGTCATGTGGAAAGGCAAACAGGCAGTGGTATGAACCGTCTGGTTGTTTGAAAGCCGGAAAAAAATAATCTTCAAGGACTACCCCGGTTTTTTCAGCATCCTCGGATAATGCATAAATAATCAGGCCTGAACCTCCCTGATTAAGGTTGTGGGTGGAAGTGGACACAGAAATTGCCGGAGGCTGACTGTCAAAGACCATAGTTCTGGTCAAAGTAGTGAGGTTGCCTTTGCCAAGATTGACAATGGACCGGTCCAGGGCGTTTATAACCACTGAGAATTCACCCTGCTCCAGACCGGGAAGTTCCAGCTCCAGATCATAGTCAGACTCGGCCTCTGCAAAATCCTTACTGGCAACAGTTTCGATCTTGTCTCCCTGGATCACCTGAGCCTCGACCTTTTTCAGTCCCAGACCTGGATCATGAACCGAAATATTAAAGGTCTGACGACCATTGGTATGGGTGACTTCAGGAGCAAGTTCAATAACCGGCTTCTGCTTATCTGCGAATTTCAGATAAACCAGGCCCAGAACAACTAGAATCACCAGGACAAACAGCAGATAAAAATTTCTTTTGAGTTTCATACTCATAATAACCTCATTATAAAATCGTTTTATGATATATTAAATTTGGCTGCCTGCAGGTACTCTTTAACTCCCCTGGTGGCGGTCATGAACATCCTGGAACCGGCCATGGAGGCAACCAGATCGTCAGGAAGGCCGAAGTTTACGGCAAATTCAGGGCCTATGGCTGCGGCGGGGTTGTCATGGCCGGTCCTGGACATGGCCAGGACATAACCATCCAGCCTGGACCTGAGCTCGTTGAAATAATCAACTTCTTTCCCGATCAGCATACCTGTTGCCTGGGAAAGTCCTGCGGAAACTTCATGGACACTCTGCCAGAAAGGTTCGACAACTTTGTCTTTGACCGGGTCATCCTGCAGATAATACGCAATGCTCCATCCCACAGTGACGATCTTCAGCAGATGAAGCTCATATTCCAGCCTGTCAAAGTCAAGTCCTGCTGATTCCGGCACAGTACCTGTAATCCATTTAACATCCTCAAGGTCCAGGGCGTATCCGTAAAGATCCTCAACTATTATATTCAATTTTTCTTTAGTATTCATAATAATAATGGTTTAACAGCGTGAAAAAGTCCTTAGCCAACAAAGCCAATTGGGAGATTTGGGGCAGCCTGCTAAACTACTGAACTTCCGGAAAATGTACAGGACAAATTATGACTTACATCTTGAATAAATGATACCGCCCTTCAATGACAGCCGCGACCAGAAGCAGGGGTACCACGAAAATAAAAAAAACTGCATTCGCCCTTTTCCAGCGCTCAGCCCAGCTCAGAGCCTGGCCGGTGAAAAAGTTCCCCAGCCCCCTCCACATGCCCACTCCAAAGGCGATAAAAAGAGCGGACCATTCAAATATTCCGTGCGGGGCCAGCACGAGCAGCAGTTCCGCCCATGAAGCCTCATTCATCCATCCGGCAAACCAGCCCAGAATGAGCCCGTTAAAAATTGCCAGGGCCAGAGGAACAATCCCCCAGAGAACCACAAAACACATGGCCAGATATGCGGCTATGGAGTTATGAATAAAGATTCTGACAATAAATTCAAAGGCGTTTAAACCTTCAAATTTCTGGACCAGTTCTTCAAACTGGAGCCTCAGAAAGTCCAGCTCTGCGGAATAAATCCAGCCGGCAAGGGCGGACAGAACATATACCAGGACACTGATCAGAATATATACCCTGGATGCGCTTAAAGTCTGGCTGGCTGTTTTATAGATGCTTTTTTGCTCAATCATTTTGTATCTGTTCACCATATTTTTTATCCTGGAGCCAATCCGGTTTTCTTATGT
>JBKHCI010000183.1:0-2602 GCA_046541915.1 Desulfonatronovibrio sp.
ACCTGCTTTCACAGATTCGGGATCATACGTAAGCTGAAATTAATACAGGTAATTTAAGTGGAAAAAAAAGCCGTAATCATCAACCTTACCAGGTTTGGAGACCTTATCCAGAGCCAGCCCGTCCTGACTAAACTCAAGGCCCGGGATTTTTCCACTCACCTGGTCTGTCTGGAAAATTTCGCTTCTGCAGCTCATTTGCTGAGTGATGTGGATCAGGTCCACCCTTTTCCCGGGGCCAGATTTCTGGCCCTTTTGGATACCTCCTGGACCAGGGCCGTCGCCGAGCTTCAAGACTGGGTTGCAGGCACCACCAATGGCCTGCAGTTTGACCTGGCTGTCAATCTTACTGCTTCTCTTAGCTCCAGACTTCTGACCCGGATGTATCAGGCCCGCGAAAACAGGGGGTTCTTCCTGGATAAAATGGGATTTGGTTGCTATTCCGGCAATTGGCCGGCTTTTTTGCAGGCATCATCAGCCCACCGTGGTTCCAGTCCATTCAATATAGTGGACCTGTTTGTCCGGGCAGCCCATCTGGATCAAGGCCGCACAGAATTATCCGTTATCAGCCCCGGACAGGACCAGATGAACACCATGCGCCAGTTGCTGAACCGGGAATCAGGAGGCCGGCAATTTTCCGGATACATAACCTTCCAGCTTGGCGCCAGTGACGATAAAAGACGATGGCCGGTGGAAAATTTTGTTGCCCTGGGCGACTTGCTCAACAAAGAGCTGAATATCTGTCCGGTTCTTCTGGGCAGCAAAAACGAACAATACCTGGCTGACAAGTACCACAGCCTGTCCGGTTCACCGCCTATCAACCTCTGCGGCAGAACAGACCTGGAGCAGCTTTCAGCTGCCCTTGTCTGCTCAAAGCTGCTCATAACCAATGACACCGGGACCATGCATCTTGCCGCGGGCCTGGGTGTCAAAAGCCTGTCATTTTTTCTGGCTACTGCCCAGCCCTGGGATACCGGTCCCTACCTGGAAGACTGCCTGTGCATGGAGCCCGGTATGAAATGTCATCCATGTTCCTTTGACCACCACTGTCAGAGCGGCTTTGCGTGCAGAAAAATAATTACTCCTGAAGTGGTCTTTCAGGCAGCAAAAGACTTTATCAACACCCAAACCTGGCCGGAACTTGAAACCAGCCTGGCCAGGGTAAGGCGCACCACATTCAGGGATGGTTTCTATTTTCTTAAGCCTGTAAATCACGCGGCTGAAGATAATTATTCTTTGTGGATGCAGATTCAGCATCATTTTTACCGCCTTTTTCTGGAAGAAAAAAACATATCACCTCCCCGGGATATTCCCCGGCCGGACTCCATGTACTGCCGGGAAATAGCTGAACACATCCGGAGTATAAACCCTTTACTCAACCTGGCCGGAGAACAGGCCGGGGTTCTTTGCAAGGTTACAGTGCCCAAAGTCAAAAAAAATTTCCTGAATACCTGGCAGCGTCTCAGCCAGCTGCTCTCCCAAAGCCCATATTTTCCGGTTCTTGGACTGCTATGGACCTACCAGACCCAGGTCGCTTCCACAGAACTGGATAAAATAATCCTCCTGTGCCGCAAATACTCATCCCTGCTTGAATCCATGGACGAGTTCCTTAAAGGGTAAACCCCCATTCTCTGGACATGGAGAACAGTCTCCACAAGCTTTGAGCAGTTTTCATCCGGATAAAAAGACTTTCCCGATGAAAACTGCTCAGCTGCGGCAACTGGCACGCAAATTGTATATCTTGACTCAAACCTGTTTACCCAGAAACAATTTCCTATTTTAAATGAAAGTCAAGTGATCACAGGAGGGCAAAAAATGATAGTAATAGACGGTAAAACCACTGATCTCAGCGTAAACAATTTCACTAATCTGGAGGATCTCCTTATCAATGTAATGGAAGCCGAAACCATGAATCAGCGCATTGTTACGGATGTGCTGGTTGATGATCAGGCATTTTCGGAAATTTATCCTCACCAGTCAGAAGACATTGAGACCAGCGATGTGAACAAAGTGGAAATCAAGACCATGGATACCACAGACATGGCCATCAATATCACCAGGGAATTATACAAGGTCATATCCCTTATGTCCAAAGGCGGAACCCAGGTTGCCGAATACTTTCGTCAGGCTGATGATGCCGAAGCCCTGGACATGTATCAGGATCTTCTGGAAGTTACCCGGGATTTCATGGGCATGGTCAACGTGCTCAAGAATGAATTCAGGCTCAAGGACAGCCGCCGCATGGAAAAGGCAGTGGAAAGACTGTCAGAACTTTTCACTGAAATGATCGAGGTACAGGAAAATGAAGACTGGGTTCTGCTTTCAGATCTTCTTGAATATGAGTTCCTGCCCTTGGTGGAAAACTGGAAAAAGATCGTGGCTGAAATCAGGGAAGAATTACGTTCAGAATAACAGCGTGAAAAAGTCCTTATCAGGCTGACTGTTCAAAAATTCCAAGTGCAAAAAACAAATAAAAGTTGGTTTATCCGGTTCAAGCGTACTTCCTCGAAAAGAAAAAGAATATCTCACGCCCGGCCTGTGCAGGCCTTAAGACACGGAGCAAGGCACGAGGAAGAGTAAGATTATATTCATATCCGCCGAGCCG
>JBKHCI010000049.1:0-12051 GCA_046541915.1 Desulfonatronovibrio sp.
CCCACCACTCCCAGACCTGCTTTTCCCGGCCTGGATTTTTTAGAAAATATCTTCCCGGGGTTTTACGGGCCAGGATCTTCCAGGCCTTGCGCCTGAACCTGTCTTCAGGATGACCTCGAACATTATTATACACAAAGAATCTGTATCCAATAAAAATTCCTGCAGCCAGAAGCAGAATAACAAACACCAGGACAATTTTTCCGCGCTCTTCAATTTCCCTGAAAATAGACACATCCGGTGTGGAAATCTCTGACCAGGTATCCTGAATGCCTGATCTGACAGACCTCCACATACTAATCTGCCTGGTCAGGGTAAAATCAATAATAGCATTGGTCCATTGCCACCTGAGCCAGTCCACCACCCTCAGGGCCGGGGTCATTACCTGATCAGGAGAAGCAATTTCTGTGGACCGGGATGTTGACTGAGTGGATTCTGCTTCCTGAGTCTCATCAGAAACATTATCTTCCAGCACCCTGGTAGGATCAAAGAGGACCCAGCCTCTGTCTTCGAACCATGCCTCAACCCAGGCATGAGCCATGCTGTCGCGCACAACCCAGTACCCGCCCACAGGATTAAATTCACCTCCCAAATAGCCCACGACAATTCTGGAAGGAATCTTATTAAGCCGCAGCAAAAGAGTCATGGCCGCGGCATAGAGTTCACAATAGCCGGTCCTGGTTTCAAACAGAAATTCAGCCAGAGTTTGTCCCTGACTGAACCCGGCAGGAGAGGAAAGGCTGTACTGAAAGTCCCGGGTATCGAAATAAGACATTATTTCCCTGGCTACAGCCCCGGGATCATCAGCCTGTTCACCCAGTTCCTGGGCCAGGTCCACAATCTGCTGGTCAAGTCCCGGGGGAACAGCCTGACCAGCGCTTTTTTCCTGGGGGGACAGAGGTATGTTGTCTTCCTCGGCTGAGTGAACCTGGTATCTTATAGCGGTTTCAACAATATCATCCACCTTCACTGACCTGTCCCGGTTGTAATAAACAGAACTTGCATCCCGAACCCGGCCCGGGAAATAAAGTCCAAAGAGATACTCTGTTCTTCCGGGATTCAGGGTAATGGTCTGATTGATTAATTCCGCTTCATTTTCCACAAACTCCGGTGGACGTTCCTGAAAATCATGCGGTGTGCCAGTCTGCCACTCTGCTCCGTCAGTCTCCCACAGAACAGCTCCTCGCCAGTAAAGGCTTGAAGGATCAACATAACCTTCAATGACAGCCCTGAAGGCTATCCTGCGGGAAACAACAATTTCGCTGACACTTCCAGGACTCATCTGAGCGCTGAAGCCGGTCCGGTAAATTTCCATGCCAGAACCTAAATTCAGCATAGGATTAATATTTCTGGGAAAAATAAAAAAAAGCATTAAACCCAGTATAATGGTTAGAACAGTCAAGATAAAGGCAAACACAATAAGCTTTACAGAGAACATCCAGCCCGGAGTCCGGGCCAGAGATACCTTTGCGGTCTGATCAAAGACATGCTGCCACAAAATCAGGACCAGTCCCAGAAAGAAGAACAGAAAGATCATTATTCCAAAACCAAGATCAAACCGGACCAGAGAGGCCACGCCAAGTCCCAGAACTCCCAGTCCGCAGAACTGAAAGGCGTCGCGCTGACTTCGAAGTTCCATGAGCTTGATGCCGAGCATCAGCGCAAGGGCCTGAGCCAGTATGTACTGCCAGCCCTGATGCCAGTAAGCCGGGACAGCCAGACTCACCAGAAGCACCACTATAATCAGGCGTAAATTATATGAAAAAACTTCTGACCTGCCTTTATAAAAGGCAATAAATGAAAGCAGAGCGGACAAAATCCAGAAAAGAATCACCCATGGGGCCAGTATGGTGTTCAGGGAAAACACTACGCACGAACCGGCACTCACTGCCAGCAAAGGTGAAAGAAATCTGAGAGAAACCTGTGTGGATAAAACAGTAGAGGATATCATTATCTCGGGGATTATGGTTCAGGCATCAGCCGATTCCGGCAAAGGCTCAACCAGGGCAAGGGCTTCCAGAGCGCGGTCGTAATTTACTCCAGCGTTGCCTGTAACAGTTCTTCCGGGAAGTCTAAGCTCCCAGGACTTGTTATCGCGGATAATTCTGTCCAGCAGGCCTCTAAACACTGACAGCTTCTTTTCTGTATCCAGATGAACATACGCGGGATCATCCCAATCCAGGACAAGTGAATAATCAGTTTCAGAGGTGAAACTGTGGGCGGGCCACTGGCCGCTGTCACCGCCCATGGCCAGCTTGTTCCAGTCAAGACGCCGCCAAACAACACTGGCCTTGCCTTCTCCGGGACGATGCCGCCTGATGCCTTTCCAGTCTCCCCTGCCCTGTCCGGTCCCGCTTATAAAGGCTGGCTGTTCGTTGCCTGAAAAAAGAAAATCATCAATATTCTCTGCTGGCCCTGGAGCCGCGAGCACTCTGGTTCCGGTATCAATAAAAGTGCCCCGTCTGACAAATCCGAAAGGAAACGAAGAGGTAAGCTTCACTCTGGACAGCACTGGCTTGCCCCGGTGAGGCGGAACCCAGGTCAAATAAACATTTTTCTTATTTCTGCCGGGTATTACAGGGATAAGGGAGGAATCCACTCCCAGGGAAACCTCCAGAAGAAGCGATGAAAAACGCTTGCGGTTTTCAATGCTCAGCATGACAGTACCAGGCACGTCAGCGGTAAGTACGTTCCTGGTCCATGCCCTGACCCGGATCCCTGAAATATTATATAGGGCTGTAAGACCTGAAAGAAAAAGAAGGCTTAAAAGCAGAGCGGTAATCAGGAAAAGGACATTGTTGTTGCTGTTGACCGCGGCCAGACCGATTACCAGACAGAGCAGGATATATATCCACCCTGAAAAACTCAGCCCGGACCTGATTTTTTTACTTTTAATATTACCCCCAGGACAATCCCGGCAATCTTTTGCCGAAATTAAACAAATTTATTAAATGTTCACCACATTCGGCATATGACTATGCAAATGCACTGGATTCCGGCTTTCGCCGGAATGACGGAAAAGCGTATCGGCCTGCTTTAACCGTCACCCCGGACCAGATCCGGGGTCCAGATCTTCTTATTCGATCTTGCTGAAGAGCCCCAAATTTATTTATGCCATTCTTCTTCTCTTCTTTCTTTTCCCTTTGCTCCTTGAACCTTGCACCTTTTTTCTATCCCCAGGTCTCATCAATTATCTTTTTGACCATGTATTCTCTGTTTCCCTCTGAAACAAAAGCAAGCCTGTGATTGATCACGCTGAAAGCTGTGTTGAGCAAATCCTGGGGAATGACATAATCTCTTTGCTCAATCATGGCCCAGGCCTGGGAAGCGGCTTTCAGGGCCAGCATACCCCTGGGAGATAATCCAGTCCGGATATCGGCTTTCTCCCTGGTAGCCCGGGTCAGAGCCGTAATCATTTCCACAATTTCCTGACTTAGAAAAACACTTTCCCGGAATTTCCTCAACGAGACCGCATCATCTCTGGCAACCACAGGTTCAAAATCAGTACCGAGAGATCCTTCTGTCAGCAGCTTCTTTTCAGCTTCAGGGCCTGGATATCCCAGGGTAACACTCATGAGGAACCTGTCCATCTGGCTGTCGGGCAGGGCGTTTACTCCCTGTTCATCCATGGGGTTCTGGGTGGCAATGACCAGAAATGTTTCCGGCAGGGGATAAGTTTTCCCATCAGCTGACACCTGTTTTTCAGCCATAGCCTCCAGCAGAGCTGACTGGGTTCGGGGAGAGGCGCGGTTTATCTCGTCCGCCAGAACAATAGAATGAAATATGGGGCCCGGATGAAAACGAAATTCATTTATTTTGGGATCAAACATGGACACCCCCAGGACATCTCCGGGCAGCAGGTCGCTGGTCATCTGTATCCGGGCGAAATCAAGACCCAGTACCCGGGCCATGCTCAGGGCCAGGGTGGTTTTGCCCACACCTGGAATATCTTCAATAAGTAAATGCCCGCCTGCCAGAAACGATGCCAGGGCCAGCCGGATTTCAAAAGGTTTGTCCAGAAGGGCCCTGTTCATTGTTTCAAGGATTTTGCCTATAATGTCTGATTGTCTGCTCATCTTACTCGTGGTGTTTTATTGTCTGGTTGAAATATCAAACTATTTTAATGGAAATTTTCTCAGATCAATTCAAACGGCTGGGACTTCCCCGGCCAGTACGGCGGATCATAAGGCGTATCCATAATCCCGGCCAGCTTGCCCCGATCCAGATAGTTAAGAACCATATACATTAACTCTCTGCCCCGCACAAATCCCAAACATCCCCGCGCCGCTGACACTTCATCAAATTTATCACTCCTGTCAATCCTGACACTGCTGTCGCAGATGGTCAAAGACACCGGCTCGCCGGAGTCAACTATATTTTACTGCCAAATATTTTCAGATTTCTTGCCAACCCATATTTTTCACTATATGTTAACTGTAAAATCATATTTCCTAATCACCAGATTATAGCCTGCAAGTAAATTTAAAAACTTGCATGTTCCCTGCCCGGAACATTGCCGGGCAGGATTGATATAAAATTGGTCCTTTTTTAACCAGGAGGTGGATATGAAATTCAGTATTGGCCTTGGAAAAACAGGCGCGCAGGAAAGGCTGGAACAAAGCGGAGTTTCCCGGCGTGATTTTATGAAATTCTGCGCAACCATTACAGCGGTAATGGGCATGGAGGCTTCTTTTGCAACCAAAGTCGCGCAGGCCATGACTTCGGACAAAAGGCCCTCTGTTGTGTATCTGCACTTTGCAGAATGCACAGGCTGTTCTGAAGCGGTTTTAAGAACTGTTCAACCTTACATTGATGATCTGATTCTGGACACCATTTCCATGGATTACCACGAAACCATTATGGCGGCTTCAGGCCACGCGGCAGAACAGGCCCTTGAACAGGCTGTCAGCGACCCCAAAGGATTTATCTGCGTTGTTGAAGGGGCCATTCCAACCAAAGATAATGGAATTTACGGCAAAGTCGGCGGACACACCATGCTTGAGATTGCCCATGACATTATTCCCAAAGCCCAGGCATGCATAGCCATCGGGGCGTGCGCCACTTTCGGCGGAATCCAGGCGGCCGCTCCCAATCCCACAGGAGCGGTAGGGGTAAACGAACTGTTCAAAGACACGGAAACAAAGGCTATAAACATAGCCGGCTGTCCCCCTAACCCTTATAATTTTGTGGGAACCGTGGTGCATCTGCTGACCAATGGAATGCCTGAGCTGGATTCTCTCATGAGACCCACAATGTTTTACGGCACTTCAGTGCATGAACAGTGTGAACGCCTGGAACATTATTACAACGGAGAATTCGCCTATTCCTTTGACTCCGAGGAAGCCAGAAAAGGCTGGTGTCTATATGAACTTGGCTGTCGAGGACCCTGGACTTACAACAATTGTCCCAAGGTCAAATTCAACCAGACCAGCTGGCCTGTTGAAGCCGGGCATCAGTGCATTGGCTGCAGCGAACCCGATTTCTGGGATAAGATGAGTCCTTTTTATGATCTGTAATCTTTGGTAAAGATTTAAGCAAACCCAATAACTATTAAGGAATCAGGAGGGTATATATTATGGCAGGTTGCAGCCCCAAAGCGGCACCGGTAATTCCGGTGACCCCCAAAAGCAAATATTCAGGACCTATTGTTATTGATCCGGTAACAAGACTGGAAGGACACCTGAAAATAGAAGTGGAAATGGAAAACGGCAGGGTTACAAACGCGTGGTCCAGTTCTCAGCTTTTTCGAGGTTTGGAAATGATCCTCAAGGGCCGGGACCCCAGAGATGCCCAGCATTTTACTCAAAGGGCCTGCGGTGTCTGTACGTACGTTCACGCCCTGGCCTCCACCAGATGCGTGGACAATGCCGTGGGAGTGGATATCCCGGACAACGCGCGCATAATCCGCAACCTGGTCATGGCCGCCCAATTCATGCATGATCATATTGTTCACTTCTATGTTCTTCATGCCCTGGACTGGGTGGACGTGACCAGCGCCCTGAGGGCCGATCCCGGCAAAGCCGCCAAAATTGCTAATGATATCTCGTCCAGGAAAACCACATCTCAGGAACTCAAAGCAGTACAGGAACGGCTGACCAAATTTGTTGAAAGCAAACAGCTTGGTCCTTTTACCAATGCCTTTTTTCTTGAAGATCATCCCGCGTTTTATCTGCCGCCCGAAGTCAATCTCATAGCCACGGCCCATTATCTGGAAGCCCTGCGGCTCCAGGTCAAGGCAGCCAGAATGATGGCTGTTTACGGTGGAAAGAATCCGCATACCCAGTTTACTATTGTGGGCGGAGTAACCTGTTATGATGGCCTGAAAAAAGAGCGGATTGATGAATTTGCCGAACTTCTCAAAGAAACCAGAGAATTCATTGAAGATGCCTATATTCCGGATCTTCTGGCCGTGGCCTCGTATTACAAGGACTGGGCAGGTATCGGTGGAACCACCAACTTTATGAGCTTTGGAGAATTTCCAGAGAATGAAAGAAACCTGGAAAGCAGGTGGATTCCACCTGGAGTTATTTTAAAGCGCAACCTGGGTCAGATTGACAGGGTCAATCCTGACTCAATTTATGAACATGTGGCTGCCAGCTGGTACCAGGGCAAAGAGGCCAGACATCCTTACCAGGGAGTAACCGAGCCCAAATATACCGGCTATGATGACAAAGACCGTTATTCCTGGTCCAAAGCGCCAAGGTACAATGACCTGGCCATGGAAGTGGGCCCGCTTGCTTCGGTGCTGGTGGCTTATGCCAAGGGTCAGCCTGAAACAGTAAACGCTGTGGATACTGTGCTCAGATATCTTGATGTGGGACCTGAGGCCCTGTTTTCCACTCTGGGACGCACCGCTGCCAGGGGCATCAAGACATTGATCATTGCTCAGAAAACCGCGGACTGGCTCAGGGAGCTTGAAAAGAACGTTGAAAGTGGTGATATGAAAATCGCCCAGGAATGGGAAATGCCGGATGAGGCTGAAGGCGTTGGATTTGCTGACGCGCCCAGGGGAGGACTGAGCCACTGGATCAGGATTAAAGACAAGAAAATCGAAAACTTCCAGTTAGTGGTTCCTTCTACCTGGAATTTTGGCCCCAGGTGCGCCAACGGCAGGCTCAGTCCGGTGGAGGAAGCCCTTATAGACACCCCGGTGGCTGACCCCGAAAGACCGGTTGAGATTCTGCGCACAGTGCATTCCTTTGATCCATGTATTGCCTGCGCGGTTCATCTCATTGATCCCAGAACCAATGAAGTGAGAAAGTTCAGGGCGAGTTAACAATTGTATTATGATCTGTAACTGTGTACCTGCCGTTATAAACAAACAGGCTTAGAGCGGCAGGTACATTTTTTATAACCAGGTCAATCATATGAAAAAAATACTGGTACTGGGGGTAGGCAATATCCTTCTGGCTGATGAAGGGGTTGGAGTGCGCGTGGCCCAGAAGCTGGAAAAGGAATACACGTTTTCTGACAATGTTCTTGTCATGGACGGCGGCACTCTGGGTATCCGGCTCATGGACTGTATTATGGACTGCGACTACCTGATAGTTGTAGACGCGGTTCAAAACGGGCAGCCGCCAGGTACCCTCTACCGCCTGCTTGGAGATGATCTGCGTAAAAGCATGGCCTTCAAGGATTCCATGCACCAGGCCGATCTGGTGGAAACCCTGACCCACTGCGAACTTGTCGGCCACCGTCCCCAAAGCGTGGTCATAGGAATTGAGCCCAAGGAATTCGCTCCCTGGAGTGAGGAGCTTACTCCGGTAATTCAGGAAAAAATTGATGACTTGAAAAAAATGGTCTTAAAGGAAGTTAAAGACGCAGGTGGAAGTTATTCAGATTCCACCCCCATAGCAGGATATTGAAATCAGCTTTATAAAGAAATGGTGTGTACCTCGTGGAATATGGGACATAACAGCTTGTTGAAAAAATCCTTACCCAGCAGACTGTTCAAAAATTCCAAGCAACAGCCCGGCACCCACTTGAGTTGTCAGTTAAGATTTATGCCGGGCTAATATCTGCTCAAGTGGGTGCCGGATAAAGAGCAATAAAGTTCCCGGAATCAATTTCTTTTTTCTAACTTTTTAATGTTGAACTCAGGCTTCCAGCGACAAAGCAATTGGGAAATTTTAACAGCCAGATAAGGGCCTCCTGAATATCTTTCTTTTACAGGCAGGGATATATGTGAAGTATTTATTCACATTAAAGGACAATCTCATTCAGAGATCTTTTAGGCACATGATGCCGGCCCTGCTCATCCCGCCAATACTTGATACTGCCTTCCATCACTGATTCAATAACAACTGTTTCCCCGGGCCTGCCCAGGGCAATCACCAGGAGGATCTCGTACCTTTGAGGAATGGCAAGTGCTTTGCGCAATTCTTTTCGGTTAACTGATCCTATAGGACATGAACCTAGTCCTTGTTCTATGGCTCCCAGCATAATGCTTTGCAGAGCGATTCCGTGGTCGCATCCCGGGCTTTTGGAAATTTGTGTATCATGCAGAATAATGATGTAGGCGGCAGGGCGCTCACCTTCTGCCGGACCAGGCCAGTCCGGAAGATCTCCCGCCCATGCCAGATGAGGAAAAATTACCGCGTTCTTGCCTGAATCATAAGACAGGATATACTTCAGGGGCTGAACATTCCGGGCAGACGCGGATAACCGTGCCAGATCAACCAGCTCCCGCAATGTGTTTTCGTCAATGGGCACATTTTCTTGAAAACGGCGGTAACTTCTGTTGGCAATAACAAGATCTTTCAACATGACAGCAACAACCTCCAGTTTTTTTAATTAGTTTCCATCCGGAAAGTCTTCCTTTCCGGATGTTGAAAATATCGGCTTTCTTTCCGGAAACGAGGAGTTTTTTCTTTTGGCAAGGAAAGGGGGGAATTATGAGGAGGCGTATCTTAATACGTTGACGAATAATTGTGCAGATTGACACCGCAAAAAGTAAAAAGAACCGTTTCCGGATGAAAACTAATTAAAAAACCGCGCAACTGTTGACCATGCTTTATCAGGAAACCGGATTATTATTTCTTAAATTCCCCTTGATCCAGGATATCCCGCACCTTTGCCGTAAGTTCTGATATCTGATACGGCTTTCCAATATAGCCCGCAGCTCCTGAGTCCAGAGACTTTCTAATCTGTCCTTCACCCATGTATCCGCTGGCAATAATCACTTTTGCCCGTGGATTGATGCGCAAAATTTCCTCAAGACACCTGTAGCCGCCCATACCCGGCATATTCAGATCAAGAACAACCAAATCAATGGATGATTTCTCCCTGCCAAAGATTTCCAGGGCCTGTTCACCGCTGGAAGCGGTTTTTATTGTGTACCCCCAGGGTGTTAACGCGTCTCTGGTCAGCTCCCGGATATCTGTTTCATCATCAACCACCAGAATGGTTTCAGTACCTTCATGAACTAGGGATTCAGGCTGGTGATCTATTACTTCCGCGTCCTGATCAAAAACCGCTGGCCAGTAAATTTTGAAGGTAGTGCCAACGCCGGGTTCACTGTAACAGACGACATGTCCCTGATGGGCTTTGACTATGCCGTAAACCGAGGCAAGCCCCAGCCCTGTTCCCTTGCCTTTTTCCTTGGTGGTAAAAAAAGGATCAAACACATGCTCCAGGGTCAGTTTGTCCATTCCGCAGCCGGTATCAGAAACAGTCATGAGCACATATCTTCCCGGGTCAAGATCCAGATAATCTTCCTCACTCAAACTAACATTGGACGTTTCAATAGTCAGGGTGCCCCCTTCCGGCATGGCGTCCGCTGCGTTGGACCCCAGATTAAGGATCATCTGCTCAACCTGAACCGGATCAGCACTCACCGGCCAGGTGCCCTCTGCAAGCAAAAGCCTTATTTTTATCATTTTGGGAATGGTTCTTTCCAGAACATCCGCAGCGTCTTTGATCTCCCTGTTAAGATCCAGAAGCTTTCTCATGGTTTCAGCTTTGCGGCTGAACAGAAGAAGCTGCCTGACCAGTTGTGCGGCCCGATCAATGGATCTCTCAATTACCCTTAGTCTTTTCTTTTCTGGAAAGTCACCTGGCATATTCTTATCCAGAAGCTCAATATTTCCCTTTAAGGCCTGAAGGAGGTTGTTGAAATCATGAGCTATTCCACCGGCCAGCATACCCACCGACTCCATTTTCCTGGCCTGAAGCAGCTGGCTCTGCAAACGCTCTTTCTCCTGCTCCGCCTGTTTCCGTTTGCTTATATCCTCAATGGTTCCGTCCAGATAGGCTGGATTGCCCTCCTCATCCATCTGCAAAGAGGCATTGATAATGGAATAAACCGGAGTCCCGTCCCTGCGTTTGAACTCAATATCCATGCTCACCCCTTGCGGGGATTCTTTCAGGGCGTCCAAAAGTCCCTGCCGGACTCCCGGAGATGGATAAATATCTCTAGCCAGATCCCTGGTTTCTTTTATCAATTCTTCCCGGCTCGTATACCCAAGCATCCTGGCCAGTGTAGGATTAGCCTCAACAAACCGGCCATCAAAAGTTGTCCGGAAAATACCGATGGGCGCATTGTTGAATATGGCTCTGTACCGTTCTTCACTTTGAACCACTTCCTGTCTGGTCCTTTCCAGATCAGCCATTTTCTGTTTGAGCTTCCGCCGCAGAAAAAGACTTACCATCACCAGAAACAGAGTAATTACAACTACAAATATCGCCGTATATTTAATAAGCTGGACTTGTTCCCTGCTCAAAACACCAGGGCTTTCTATGGGGAGCCAGCGGTTCTGCAGGGCTTTGATTTCCTGCTCAGGAATATTGTTCATGGCTTTTTGCATGGCGCTGAACAAAAGTGGATATTTTTTGCTGACCGCAAAGCTAAGCTGGTAGCTCAACTCCGTATTCCCTGCCACCCGGAGATTGGGCAGCTTTTCTTCTTCAATATAATGAGCAGCCACGGCCAGATTCTCGATCATGGCGTCCACCACTCCAAAAGACACATCCCTGAGCCCTTCATTCACGTTTTCAACTGTAACTATTTCCAGATAATCAGAATAATTCTCCCGCAGAAAACCCTCAGTCACATAGCCCTTGATGGCCGCGACCTTCAGACCTTTGAAGTCATTCAGGGATCTGGATTCGGTCCTGTCCCTGGTGGTGATGACCACAACAGGAACATCCACATATGGCTCGCTGAAATACGCGTATCTCTCCCGCTCCGGACTCCAGACGATAACCGGAGCAATAGGCGCTTCACCGGTTTCCAGAGACTCAAGCAGAACAGGCCACTCCCTGGCAGGGACTGCTTTAAAGGACACCTCCAGGCGCTCTTCAATAAGACGCATGATGTCTGCGGCCATTCCCTCAAAACTGCCGTCTTCGGACTGAAATTCAATGGGAGGGAATTTGCGGTCAAACCAGACAGCCAGCTTGTCTGGATTCTGATCCAGCCAGGTCCGCTCTTCCTCTGTAATATTAATGGACGCGCTGCTTTTATCCGGCGCCGCAACCATAAAAAAAACCGGAGAAAACAAGCAGATCGTTAAAAATAATCTGGCCCATTGAGCCATGGATACCTCCTGGAAATTTTAACAGGCATGTCTCACTTAACATTTAATATCAAAAAATAATACCTGCTGGAACCTTTCCTGACCAGAAACTTCAACTACTCGAAAACATTGAACAATTAGACTCTCTAAAACCAATACAAGACAGTGAAATATTGCCCTGGTTCCCGAAAAAAAGATACGTCCAAGTTAACCGGAATAAAAATTAATAACCGAAACAAAAACAAGGTATTCTGGCCGGATTATTATTCTTGCAGAATGGCTGCGCTGCTTGCGCAAAGTAGGTGCAAACCTCAAGGAGAAAAGAAGTGGGTCAAGGGCGTGGTCTGTTTGGCAGCGTATTGAAAAAACCCTTACTCAACCGGACGTTCAAAAAACCATGTGCAATAAACCAAAAAAGTTCAAGATCGCTGCGTATCTATCCAGTTTGAACTTTTTGTAGCGACGCAGCAATTGAAAGATTTAAGACGCCCTGCTAAGCCTGTGTTAAATCCATAAAAAAAGCGTCATTTACTCCATC
>JBKHCI010000050.1:0-11994 GCA_046541915.1 Desulfonatronovibrio sp.
GGCAAAAGTATAAGTGTCTGAATTCGTTGTTTTTACGCTTCAAGTTACTTAGAAGGCATTATTTTTTTAATCCTTCTGGAAGATCAAACCGATCACCTTGTGCCAGACCTGCCCGTTCAAACCAGCCCAGAGGGACTTCCAGGGCATAACGCACCGGACTGGTGCTTGGCGCGGTTTTATCGGACAATGGCTGCATGTCAAAGATATCCACAATTACCCCGTCCGCGTTCAGATAGGCAATGGACAGGGGTAGATATGTATCCTTCATCCAGAAGCCCAGAAACTGATCCCTGTCGTAAACAAAAAGCATGCCCTGACCGTCATCCAGCTCCTGTCGGAACTGCAGACCTCTGCTTTTCTGCCTGAATGTACGGGCAACCTCAACTTTCAATTCAATTGATCCGGCATGGATACTTACCTGTTGCAAACCAGCCTGCGGCCGGCCCGCAACCTTTTCAATCTGATCACTGTCATTTGAATATTCCTGTCCATAAGCAATCAAAGTGCGGCAAATACCTGCTTCACATCCCCAAAAGATCAGACAGAGCAGTATAAACAAATAATATTTATGTGTCATTTTAAATACTTTAAACCAGGAATCTATTATAACCTGTACAATTAATTTTCCTGCGCAGAGATCAAAAAACTTTGTCTGGACCTTTAAATTTTATTGAATTATCTGTATTTAATCTAGAGAATTATATTTGTCTTATTCCAAAAAAAGACACGGCTTAACTGGCTGCCCTAAATCTCCCGATTGGCTTTGTCGCAACAAAAAGTTTAAGCTCTTACGTATCCTGAATACGCCCCAGTGAACCGAAAAAAGGTTGCACGGGGCAAACTGCGACCTTGAACTTTTTTTGCTCTTTATCCGGCACCTACTTGAGGGCATATTTTCAGACATGAGCAATTAATGGCAACTCAAGTGGGTGCCGGACTGACGCTTGGAATTTATGAACAGCCAGCCTGTTAAGTGTTAAGGACTTTTTCACGCTGTTAACTCAAACAATATAGAGTCTGGCATGAATTATTTTTATTCTTCTTTTACCACAGGACCTTTACTTCTCAGCATGGTAATGGCTCCGCCCTTATCCGGAAACAGCGAATATGCACCTGAACCCGAAGCCGTCTTTGAAACAGGCAGACTCTACAGGTACGGAAAGATTAATGTCCTTGATCTGCGTGGATCTTTTCTGGAAATGGGACACCAGTACGGCAGCCTCATGTCTGAACAACTGCAAATCCTGTATCAGAAAGCAATAATTGATCATTTCATGGACAAAAAAGGACTGTCCAGAAAGTCAATGCTCCAGGCAGCTAAAGGACTGTATAATTTCTACCCGCAACGCTTCAAGGACATTATCCTGGGAATGTCCAAGACTTCGGGGCTGAGCCTTGACGACCAGATAATTTTAAACGCCCTTGAGCTGTATGGACTCATGCCCGGATGTTCAGCCGTATTTGCCTGGGATGAATATACCCATGACGGTCAGCTTATAGCGGGAAGAAATTATGACTGGTTTGACAGCTATGCTGATTTTGCAGAGTCCCTGACCGTAACGGTCTTTCATCCTGACTCGGGAATCCCAGCGGCCATAATAACCTTTGCCGGGGTAATCTATGCCACTACAGGAATCAACGCCCAGGGTCTTTTTCTTGAACTGAACAACGCGTTTCCTTCCGGAGGAGGACTGACTTACAAGAACAGGGTTTGCGCCATGAGCAATCTCCTGGCCTTTCTCGTGGATTACCAGAACATGGACCAGCTAGACGCGGCCATGAATACCACCCGCTCCAACTTTTCATTTATAATCAACACCGCAGACAGGCATACAGCTGTCTCTTATGAATGGCCGCCATTTGATCTCAGACAAAGACCCGGTGATGCCCCTGGTCTTCTGGTTTCCACCAATCATTTTATCAATCCTGCCTGGGGTTTGACCATGCAGGAGAATACCGGATTCAAATCTGTTTTAAGAAGAGACAATCTTCTGAAACTTGGCCGGCAGTTCAAAGGACAAATAGATATTCCAGCCATGAAAAACATCCTGGATACACCCATTGAAAAAGGTGGGGCAACCTGGCCGGAACAGGGACAGGTCAGAACAATTTATCAGATAATAGCCACGCCGGTGAACCAGCAGATATGGATTAAGGTCCCGGGCTGTCAGGACTGGATATCCATTGAACTGCAGAGATTTTTTGCAAGGAAATAACAAACCTGACAGGCTCCGGAAAAAAGTCCAAGGCAGGCTCTGATCCGGCATCCAACATCTTATCCTATTGAAAGAAACTGGATTCCGGTTTTCCAGGCGTGTCAGTCAGAACGCAAAGCCTGGATAGGTATAAGATTGGCTGCCTGTCTGGCCGGGTAATACCCGAAGAATATGCCTATCCCCACGGATACTCCCACCCCTACAAATACTGCTCCGTAAACCACGGCAAACTCCCAGCCTGAAAATCTGGCTATTCCATAGGACACGCCAACACCTATAAGAATCCCCAGCAAGCCGCCCAGCAAGGATAAAATTACCGATTCCATGAGAAACTGGCTCTGGATATCTTTTTTCTTGGCTCCAAGGGCCCTGCGAATTCCAATTTCCTTTTTGCGTTCCGAGACTGAAACCAGCATAACATTCATAACTCCTACCCCGCCGACAACCAGAGATATGCTGCCGATGGCTCCCAGAAGCAGGGTAAACATCCTGGATTGCTTTTCCATATGTTCAATGATCTGTTCCGGACTGGTTATGCGCACATCCCTGGACCTGGGCAGGGAAGAAAAATAGTTCTTTATTTCCTCAGCAGCAGCCGCGGATGAAATCTCCGGATCAACTCTGGCCATGACCGTTCGGATGATGTTTTGCGGTGACATCCTCTGCACAGTGGAAATGGGAAGCATTAACCCTTCAGTACTTTCATAGGGGCGCATGGAACCCATGGGGGACGGATGCAGTATCCCGACAACAGTCAGCTTGCGGTTTTCAAAATAAACATTATCTCCCACAGCTATGACTATGCCCTGCTGAGCCAGCATCCGTGCCAGGTTTCCACCCAGCACGGCAAAAGGCATGAGCGTATCAAGGTCGGATATAAATCTGCCCTGGGCCAGATCCAGACTGTTTATTTCCAGAAAGGACCCGGTTACTCCCAAAGCGGGAACAGACTTTCGCTGACCCTGTTTGCGAAGCTCCCCGAAAGCTGAAGCGTATGGAGCTACGGATCGTATAAAAGGCAGGTTCTGGGGCATTTCCAAAACATCATCAAGCTTCAGGCCGGAAGACTGGCCACTGCTTCTGCTTTCTCTTTTTTCTTCCTCCTGGATTGATATTACATCCGTACCCATTTCCAGGAACTGCCGCATAGTCTCACGCTGGGCCAGCGAGCCGATGGAGACCAGCGCGATAACCGAGCCAATGCCGATAACAATTCCCAGGAGAGCAAGGGCGGTCCTCTGTTTGGATGATGCCAGGCTGCGCAAGGCTTCCTTTATATTGGCCTTGATCAACATAGCTCAGGCAACCATTATTCCGTCCCGCATATTCACCTTCCGGCTGCATTGAGCGGCAATTTTGGGATCATGGGTAATAATAACCATGGTAATATGTTTTTTTGCGTTGAGGTCCAGAAACAGGTCCATAATATCCTGTCCTACCCGGGTGTCCAGGGCGCCGGTAGGCTCATCAGCCAGGATAATAGCCGGATCTCCGCTGAGGGCCCGGGCAATTGCCACCCTCTGCTGCTGACCTCCGGACAGCTCCGAAGGCTTATGCTCTCTCCTGTCGTCCATGCCCACCAGAGACAAGGTCTGCCTGGCTTTGGCAACTTGATCCTTTTCCTTCAAACCTCTGTAAATCAGAGGAAGGCAGACATTTTCCAGGGAAGTTAATTTTGGCAGGAGATTAAACTGCTGAAAAACAAACCCGATTTTCTGATTCCGGATAAGCGACAGTTCATAATCCGTAAGGGCGGAAGTTTCGCTGCCTTCCAGAAAATATGAGCCTGAGTCCGGAACATCCAGAAATCCCATAATATTCATGAGTGTAGACTTACCGCATCCTGATGTGCCGGCAATGGCCAGCATATCGCCTGGGTAGACTTCCAGGTTGACTCCTTTAAGCACTTCCACCTTTACCGGTCCCATATAAAAGGACTTGCGGATATCCTCCATGTTAATAAGACTCATGCCTACCATTGAACAAGCCTGTCTCCCTGCTTGAGCCCGGACTTTATTTCCACAGATGTCAGGGTGGTCAGTCCGGTTTCCACTTCTTTTTCCACAATATTACCGTCAGGCTCGGCCAGCCTGACCATGGACCGGCCCTGCACCACTCTGACGCAGGACAAAGGAGCCATCAGGGCTTCATCATTGTCATAAACAACAATCTCCAGGTCAGCTGACATACCCACCCGGATGATTTCCAGATTCTGTTCATCCAGTTCCGGAAAGGTTACGCGGACATCAAAAGTGGCTGCCTGCTGTCCGCTGCCGGTTACTGCCTGGGCTGAAATATGGGACACCAGCCCCTCAAGCAGCATGCCCGGAAAGGCGTCACCACGGGCCTTAACCGGCTGACCTATGCTGATCTTTCTGACATCCACCTCGTCAACCTTGGTGCTGACGGTTACTCCGCTTAAATCCCCGACAGCAAAAAGGCTTGCCCCTGCAGACACCTTTGAGCCCTTTTCCAGTGACACTTCTTTATCTTCTTTTCTCACCGGTTTGATAACAACTCCGGAAACCGGAGCCCGGATCGTTTTACCCTGGATCTGTTTTTCAAGAGTTTCCAGATTAACCTTTGCGTTTTCCAGTTCCATCCTGACCATCTGTATGTTCTGCTCACTGGCTTTTTCACGAACGGATTCAAGTTCTTCTTCAGCGGATTGAACATCCACCAGGGCATTTTCAACAGCTCTTTTTTTTCCGTCCACTTCATTGGCCGCCACTATCCCTTTTTCAAACAGAAGCTCTGATTCTTCCAGCTCCCTTTGATTCACTTCCAGGGTCTCCCCTGCCCTGGCCAGGCTCCTGCGGGCCTTGGTCATTTCAATGCCGGAATCCCAATTAAGCAATTCCTGGTATTTCTGATTAATTTTAATATATTCGCTTCTGGCATTGCGCAGTTTGACCTCAAGTTCAGAAGAATCAAGGAGAATAAGAACATCTCCCTGATCCACTATCTGACCAAAAGAAAAATTTCGCTGTTCGATTGTGCCGTCAAAAGGCGAGGTGACTACAATCTCTTCCAGAGGTTCCAGGCGTCCAGAAATGGATACTGATGACGTCAAAGGTCTCTGCTCAACTGTAAAATACTCAACCTCTCCTGACGGCGCTGAAGGTTGAGAAGAACCGGTCTTCTGAATTTTATTCAAGAGAGTATCACCATAAAAATAATACAGACCAATTCCCAGAAGCAGAAAAAGTATCATGACCGACGAAACAATTCTGACTACTTTGACCTTTTTAAGGGCCTGCTGCAGGAGGGTATTTTTCTCTTCCATATCCCGGTAGGCCTTGCCCAGTTTTCGGGCATCCTCCTCCTGCCTGGCCTGCATTGCTTTTAATTCAGTAATATCCGAAAAAACAAGGATGACTCCCTTTTTCTCCTGCTCCTTTGTGTTTCCAAGATATGATGAACATATTGAAAGAGATACTTTTGAACCGTCAGCCCGGGTAAAATCCACAATGCTGGAAAGACCGATGCCCTGTTCATATACGGCGTCCAGGACTACCTGGTTGAACTCGTCATTGTCAGTGCCCCCGGCCATAAAAACCCGGGCAAAAGTATCATCCAGGACCTTGTCCGGGGACATTCCCAGGATATCCCCGGCCGAGGAATTAAACATGACTATACGGCCTTTGAAATCCAGGGCCATTACTCCGTCAGCCATGTTTTCAAGTATGTTCTCAAAAAAATTATCCGAAGACATCTGCCTTTCTCCAGCTTCTGGTCATTCAATTTTTAGATATTACAAGTAACTCAGGCTGAATCAGCCCGGGAAAAACGCTTTTATGCAGGTTTTTTAATATGTCAGTTTCCAAGCATCCAGGTCTTTCTGCCAAGCATTTCCTCTTCCAGATCAGCCCGCTGAGGAGTAAAGTCTATTTCCCAGGTGTCCAGGGTTGTAGCCAGAAGCTTGTCCAGAGAGGTCAGGGTGTTTTCATAGGCAATAATGGCGTTGACTTCAGCCAGTTTATCATTACGCAGTTTATCCTGCTCCCTGATAAAATCAGTATTTGATATACGCCCCAGCCTGTATTCCAGCTCGCTGACCTCAAAACTCTTTTCAGACAGTTCCCGTGTTCTCCTGGCCAGCTGGACCTGTTTATGTGCAGAATCTACTCTGCGCACAGCCGTACCCACTTCATTTTCCAGATTTTCCTCTATGCTTTGCAGATTCATCTCGGCTTTTCGAAAATTGATACGTGCGGACAGCAAGGGAGATTCGCGGGCATATTTGGCGTCTCCGTAAACAGGAAACGGGATATCCAGAGAAAGCCCCACACTCCATTCATCCTGTCTGTAATCAGGATCAGTCCTTCTCTGGTGCCAGCCCTTTCTGTACTGGGCCTCTGCTGAAAGATCCCATTTTTTCTGGTTTTCAGCTTCCATTATATCCAATCGAGCAGTTTTAACATCGTTCAAAGCCCGCAGATAATCCGCATTTTTTTGAAAAACAATTTCCAGGCATTCCTCAAAATCAGGCTCTACCTGTCTGTATTCAACATTTTCGGTAGGTATTATGATAATCTCCCGCCCGATATTAAGTTTATTGAGCAAACTCAACTGAGCATCATTTAAAGTTGACTTTGCTTCTTCCACTGACAACTCCTGTCGGGCCACATTGGCTTCAGACTGAATAAGTTCATTGGCGGCCCTGCGTCCGGCAGTAATGAGCGCTTTTAGCGTATCCAGCTGTTCACGGGCCTTTTTCAGAGATGTCTGCTGAACATTAAGATCCTGGTAGGCCCTGAGAAGATTGCGGTAATCCATTATCACTCCGGTTACCGTATTTATAACGGTATCGCGCATGGAGCGAACAGCTTCCTCCTCGCCCAGTCTGGCCTTGGTTATTGAGGCCATGTTAAAATCAAGCCCGCCTCCTTTAAGAAGAGGCTGGCTTAATTCAACCCCCCAGGCCGAATCAAGGGGTTCTGTTTTTGTGGAATCATCACGCTGGGAAACATGTCTGGACCGGGCCTCATTATCCCACACAAAAGAGATTTCTGCGCCTGTAGGTATTTTCTGAGTAGCCCTGGTGGTGATATAAGTACCTGAACTACGGGTGGTTACGCGGGAACTGGAAACATCATCTTCCTTATAAGTTAATGAATCCTCGGATAAACTGGTGTCCGCGCCCAGAGAAATTTCAAGGTTGGGATGAAATTTGGTCAGATCCTGACGAAGATTAAAACGCTGCATAACCCTGTCCAGATAAGCACTTTCCAGGGAACGATTGTAACGAAGGGACAAAAAAACCGCTTCAGTCAAGGTCATTTCCATTATTTCAGGAAAACCTGAAACATCAGGAGATTTTTGACCGGAAACTGGTCCGGGACAAAATATCAATATAAATAGCACAGGAACTGCAAATATATAAAAAAGGCTGTCCGGAAAACGGTGTTGCGGTTTATTATTCAATAGTTTAGGCAACATAAATCAGGTGGAATAGGTGAGTGTACATGGAAAATTCTGAGAAAGAAGATAACAGTTAATGCCCTCAACAGTCCAGTATGTTGACTTGAGATAGTCCAGAACATTGGCGGCAAGACAAAGACCAACCGCGTCAAAACCATTGACTTTAAGCGATTGCAGTTGACCGGGCTTGAGGTATCCGTCCAGCTCTCCTCTTGGCCCGACATACTCGACAACTATCTGAAAGCCGTTGGCATGGCTTCTGAAACGCACGGTCAAAATCGATCTCAGACTGGCTTTATGTATAGTATTTAGAGCGTAAAGAAAAATCTCTTCAGTTGCAAGCTGCAGACGTCTGGTTTTATCCGCAGGGTAGCGGATATGCGTACATAAAGCCTCCAGCCCTGCATTAACCACGGCAACCATTTCAGGTTTGGGACACACTGACGCCCTGACCAGCTCAAGCATTTTTACTCCCTAATATCATGGACATTACAAGCTTTGCAATAAGATTTAACAACCTGAACTGAAAGATTCTTAATGTGACTGTCCAGCATCACTGTAATTGCGAACACCCGGATGATGCGCGGCAATATCAAGGACAATTAACAGAGATTGCTTCTCTTTGCTCGCAATGACAGAGAAAAATAGCTCAGTTCAGGAACAAATCAGCTCAGAATCCTGTTTAAAATCTTTTTCAATGTGTTTACGCGCAGAGGCTTGGAAATGTATTCATTCATGCCCGCCTCAAAAAATTTATCTCTGTCGCCGGACAGGGCGTAAGAAGTGACTGCTATTATGGGAATATCAGGATCATACATTGAACCGTCGTGACTTCTGATGATTTTCGTGGCCTGAACACCGTCCATATCTTTAAGCTGGATATCCATGAGAATGCAGTCAAACTTTTCTTTTTTCAGATGTTCCACAGCTTTGGCGCCGTCATCTGTGCCCAGTGTTTCAAAGCCTAATTTTCCCAGCATTTTTTGGGCAAAAAACATATTAACAGGTTCATCTTCCACCAGCAGAATGCGTTTTGAAGATTTCCTGGCCCTGTCCAGTGACTGAGGCTCGCGCACGGCCTCAGAATCCTGCTGTTCCTGGGTCCTGAAAGGCACGGAAACATAAAAAGTTGTTCCCTCTCCTTCCTTACTTACAAAACATATATGTCCCCGGATAAGACTCAGGGTTCTTTTGACCACTGACAACCCCAGGCCGGCTCCCTCAAATTTCCTGGTATAGCATCCCTGCGCCTGAACAAAAGATTCAAACATATTACCCTGGGCCTCTTCTGAAATACCTACCCCGGTATCACTGACAATAAACAGAATATGAACATTATCCCTTATATCCCTGTTTAAGAAATGCGCTTTCAGAGAAACCCTTCCCTGTTCAGTAAACTTGATGGCATTGCCTGTGAGATTAAACAGGATGCTTCTGATCCTTATTTCATCTCCCATAAGAAAGGGTGGTATGTTCTCATCCATCCATGTTTCCAGAAAAATACCTTTATTCTGGCAAACTACTCCAAAGGTCTCAGAAATTTTCCGGATTACATTACTGATCATTAAAGGCTTTTCTTCAACCACCATCCGACCTTTTTCTATCCTGCACAAATCAAGGATATTGCTCAACAGTTCAGTCAGCCTGTGTCCGGATTTTAGAGCTTTATCAACGTACTCCTTTTTGTCTGGTTCAAGACCGGTCGTTTCCAGAAGCTGGAGCATCCCCATGATCCCGTTTAACGGAGTGCGCAATTCATGACTCATATTGGCCAGAAACTCACTCTTGGCTTTGTTGGCGGATTCAGCATCGTCCCTGGCCTTGATCAGTGCCTCCTGAAACAATTTTCGGTCAGTAATATCCCGAAGAAAACCATCATAATAAAGCACTTTATTGTTCTGGTCCCGCACTGTCCGGGAATCCATTGAAACCCAGACATGGTCGCCATTGGTTCGCTTAAGCCGGGCCTCATAATTGAACACATAACCCTGCTTTTCAAGGATCTTCTGATAATCATCCCGGTCTGCCGGATTGACATAAAGCTCCCGGCCGATATCCTGAATACTATCAATCATCTGTTCAGGAGATTCATACCCGGCAATCCTGGCATACATTGGATTAACCTTGAGAAATTTTCCTTCCTTGGTGGTCCTGAAAATGGCCACTGGCGCATTTTCAAAAATATCCTGATAAAGTCTCTGGGATTCCTGGGCATATTTCTTGAGTTTCTGATTGACCTTTTTCAGATATTCATAGGTTTCAATGCTTTCAAGGGCGGACGAACAGGAAAGAGTCACAATGGAAAGCAGGGAAAAAAGTACATCAGGAATATCTTTTTTTTCCTGATCCAGAATGCCCACAAACATTCCTCTGATCCTTGAAGGAGTTGCCAGTGCACGGAGAATAAGATTTTCCTTCTGATCTTGACTGTTTATAACCACAGGCCTGTTGCGTCTTAAAATCCAGGCAAATGAATGATCTTCAATGAGTTTTTCAACTTCTTCTTCAAGAAATGAGCTGTACTCATGCGGTTCACAAAAAACCTGGCCAAAAGAATTGTCCTGTTCATTAACCAGATAGAAGGAAACAGCCTTGAATCTTATAAGAGTTCTTAGTTTCTCCGCGGTTTCCATGAATACAGAGTGTCGGTCCAGGACGTTGCGGGGCTGGGTGTTAAAATTGGCCAGGCTGGCTGCCATTTCAAGGGCAAGCACTGAACGGCGCCTTTCTTCACGCAGGAAATGAACTTCTTCTTTCAGGCGGGTTATCTGATCATCCTTATCATTCATTGTTTCTCCCGTGTCAGAAAAATGTGCATTATTTCATTGATTCTTCTGTCCGCCTGCTGGACAAGGGCACTGATATCACCCACCCGCAGTCCGGTACTTTCCCATGATTTCTCGTTCATGGGAGGGAAAACACCTTCACGGCTGGTTTCCGGCCAGGTGGATACTGCCAAAGTATTGGCCTGATGAATTATGGCTGCCTCAGAAACATTACCGGACTTTAGAGGATCATGATGAAAATGGATCATCTGCTCCAGGGCAACCGGAATTTTCCATTCTTTACACAAAAGGCCTCCCAGCCTGGCATGATCAAAACCCAGAAGCTTATTTTCAGCCTGAAAAACAGGAATTCTTTGAGCTCTGGATAATGTTACAGCTTCAATAAAGGCATCTGGAATAACCTTTATCATAATCAGGTGTCCAATATCATGGAGCAGACCAGCCACAAAAAAACGTTCCTGAGACAGACCGGTCTGCCTGGAAGCAATAAGCCCTCCGAAAACCCCGCAGCCAATACTGTGTTTCCAGAAGTCCTCCATACTGAAGATATCCAGTGAAACGCCTTCAAAGGCTCTGACCAGAGAAATCCCCATGGCCAGGGAAGTCAATTCCTTTGTACCTAGAATGGCCACAGCCCTGCTGATGGAATCTATCTTAGAGGGAAATCCGTAAAAAGCGCTGTTGACCAGTCTAAGGAGCTTGGCTGAAAGACTTATGTCCTTGCTGACCACATCAGCAATATGATTGGCTGAACTGAATGGAGATTCCATAACCTCCATAATCTTGAAAAAGGTATCAGGCAGTGAAATAAGGGTGGATTGTTTTCTCACCAGCCCCAGGGCTGAAACATTTGACCAGTCGGACAAAGATATTTGAGTATCTTTGTCCGCTGTCCCGGTGGAATCTTCATAATTTGAGGATGCAAAGCTTCCGGATTTTATCCTGTCGGCAATCTGCTCTATAGCTATTCTGACAATTTCTTTATTAGCAGGATTCCGGATATTCCAGCCCTTGAGAAAGGGCTTTAAATAAGTCTTGCTCTTACTGAGAATTTCAGGATCAATCCTGGCCAGTCGAGCTTTATTGACCTCTTCCTGATCATAACCGGCAATATCAGCCTGGTTAACCCCCCAGGCCTTGCATACCCTGATATGTTCCGCAGAAAGCTCTGTACCCTGAGGCAACAGAAACCGACCTTCAGGAGTCAGCAAGTCAGCCTCAAGAATCATCCCGGGCTCAATATTTGCGATGCTGATGGAGCTCAAACTGTACCTGTCTTTTGAATAAGTTTACTCAGATGTTTTCCTGGCGC
The DNA here is from genome assembly GCA_046541915.1 of Desulfonatronovibrio sp. Classification (GTDB taxonomy): domain Bacteria; phylum Desulfobacterota; class Desulfovibrionia; order Desulfovibrionales; family Desulfonatronovibrionaceae; genus Desulfonatronovibrio. The sequence goes on from JBKHCI010000050.1 coordinate 11,739, forward strand.
ATAGTGCAAAATAAACATCGGGAAAGAAGAATAACCACCCTGTTTTGCAGTCGGTTCATGAGATAAGTATAATCATAATAATTTATTTTTATTTCAAGAACAACAGAAAAATACCTGCGCAAACCAGTTAAAGACCAGGAGCATGAACAAGGGGCTGCTTTGTGACAACGGTTAATAATTACTACAATTGTAACTATTCAACAAAATCGAATAATAAGATCTGGACCCCGGATCTGGTCCGGGGTGACGGTTAAAG
>JBKHCI010000184.1:0-2535 GCA_046541915.1 Desulfonatronovibrio sp.
TTTTAGTCTGGCTTATTGTCTGTGGCTAATAATTCTTTATCAGGTAAGGCTGAGGTCAACCAAAAAATATGGTGAACAGTTACTAAAATTCTAAATTTATAGATGATACGCTTCAAGATGCTTGTGGGAATGCTCAGATAATAACAGAAATACAGGATAACCCTTATTGCGGAACAGGTATTTACGTTTTTACATTTATTATAATAAGCGCTGAGACTCGAAGTTAATTTCATGCAATAATTAATGCTTAATCTGGAGGGATACCATGACTGGAACCAGGGAAGGATATGTTGAAAAACTCAAGAAAAAAAATGAAGACAGACATTCAGAAATCAGCAGGCTTGCGGCCAAGGCTTCTCAGGCAAACAAAGAAAATAAAATTGAATACAATCAATTAATGGAAATGCTGGACACCAAGAGTCAGGAATTGAAAGACAAAATCGAGGAATTGGAAAAAGCGGCTCAATCTTCCGGAGAAGAGCTTAAAAAAAAGGTGGAAATACTGTGGGAAGCTTTGCAGAAAAAGTATGATAACGCCCAGTCAAGGCTGGAAAAAGATTTAGCGGAAGATACGGTTTTTAATCAGAATCCGCGTCGTCTCCGGGATGAATAATTCCGATTTTTAACCTTAACGCAGTGGAGAGAAGATGATCAGCAAAGAGATTCAGGATAAAGCATATCAAAAGCTCCAGCAAAGGCGTTCCCTTCTTAAAGGGATGCGGGAAGAAACCGGAGCGTCCAGCCAAAGATTAAGTGAGTCTCAGGTTGAGATGGAAGAACTCGCGCAGCAGGAAAAGATGCAGCAAGGGCTCGAAGATCAGGACAGAGTCACCAGAGATGAGCTTTATGATGTAAATATGGCCCTGCAGAGAATACAAGCCGGAACTTTCGGTATCTGTCAGGAATGCGGGGAAGAGATTTCCGAAGCCCGGCTGCAGGCAATTCCCTGGGCTGAAAAGTGTATCAACTGCGCGAGCGAGGAAGAGGAGACAGAGCAGGGTCAGCCTCTGCAGCCTCCTGAAAGTGGTCCGACTTCAGCCGAGGATTACCAGGGCCTTGCTGGTGAGCAGTTGCGCGAGGCAGTTCTCGACCGGCTGCGTTATGACGGACGTGTGGACCTGGATGATCTGCAGCTCAGGTGTCAGGATCAGAAAGTTATATTTTCAGGAGCCCTTCCAAGTCAGGAACAAAAAGAAATAATTTACCAGATTGTAGAAGACACTTTTGGAGTCCATGAGATTGAGGATAATATCAGTATTGATCGGGTTGCCTGGCAGCGAAAAAATCGCGCTCCGGACGCGGATGTGCCTGAAGACAGTCCGGAAGATTATCTTCTCGAAGGACGCCCCCGGGAAAGTAATCCCTTTTCCGCTGTAAAGGAAGGCGAGAGTATGGATCCGGAGGATAAAATGGTATATGAAAAACCAGAAAAAACCGGGATCGACAAAGATAAAGAGTGATTATTCACCATAATCACCGGCCAACCTTGAACCTTGAACTTTGAACGTTAAATCTTGAACATTTCATTTATCTTAAGGAGGACAGCATGGAATATATTACAATTCCTCAGACCGATATCAAGCTCACCCGTGTAGCCCTGGGAACATGGGCAATTGGAGGCTGGATGTGGGGTGGAACAGATGAAAAGAAATCAATTGAAACTATTCACGCGGCTCTGGATCAGGGTGTAAACATAGTGGACACTGCTCCGGTATACGGCTTTGGCCGTTCCGAAGAACTCGTGGGCAAGGCCCTGAAGCAGTATAGAGGAGATAAGCATGTTTATATTTCCACAAAAGTGGGGCTGGAATGGACAGAAGATGAAAAAGTAATGCGCAACTCTACCCCGCAGCGGCTTACCCGGGAGCTTGATGATTCATTGCGCCGTCTTGGTGTGGATCGTATTGATATTTATTATATACACTGGCCTGATCCTCTGGTCCCTTTTGAAGAAACCGCCGGGGCCATGAAGAAATTTTTAGAACAGGGCAAGATCGGCGCCATAGGTGTATCAAATTATTCACCAGAGCAGATGGACGTTTTTCGCAGCGAAGCTCCCATTCATGTATGTCAGCCGCCTTACAATATTTTTGAGCGCGAGATAGAAGATGATATTCTGCCGTATTGCAAAGCGAATAACATAGCTCTCATGACTTACGGGGCCTTGTGCAGAGGGCTTTTGAGCGGCAAGATGCACCGGGACCGTGAATTTGAAGGAGACGATCTGCGAAATGTTGACCCCAAATTTCAGCAGCCCCGTTTTGACCAGTATCTGGCAGCGGTTGATGAACTCAAAAAGCTGGCTGCTGAAAAGAATAAAGATCTTTTACCCCTGGCTGTGCGCTGGATTCTGGATCAGGGAGTGGAAATCGCCCTCTGGGGAGGCCGCAAGCCTGAGCAGATGAAACCTTTGTCTGATGTTTTCGGGTGGGAACTGGATAAAGATGCCAGAGACCAGGTTGACAGTATCCTGAAAGATAAAATCAAAGATCCGGTGGGCCCTGAATTTATGGCCCCGCCTAACAGGGATGAAGC
>JBKHCI010000185.1:0-2503 GCA_046541915.1 Desulfonatronovibrio sp.
CCTTACCCCTGATCCTCATCCAGCAAATTTCTTATACTAACCAAAAGTTCCTTTGCCTGATAAGGCTTGGATAAAAAACCCTTTACCCCGATTTCTGACGCTTCCTTGCCGTGACCGTTGGCTGAATAACCACTGGCCACCAGAACTTTGACCGATGGATCTATAGAGAGCATCTGCCTGGCGCACTCTCTACCGCCCATGCCCGGCATGTTCAGGTCCATTATAACCAGGCCAATTTCCTTTGGACTCTCCTTAAAAATTTCCAGGGCTTGTTCTCCGTTTTCCGCGTTTAACACCTGGTATCCAGAATCTTCCAGGACTTCACTTGTTAAATCCCTGACCTGACCATCATCGTCCACCACCAGAATAGTTTCTGTACCATCTTGCGAAATAGCTTGTTCTGTTTCTTTTTCAGCAGGTCTGATTTCTCCTTGCTCTGCCACTGGCCAGTAGATTTTAAAGACCGTTCCCTGTCCTGGTTCGCTGTAACACAGGATATACCCCTCATGAGCTTTGACTATACCGTAAGCGGAGGCCAGGCCCAGGCCCGTGCCCTTGCCTACCTCCTTGGTTGTGAAGAAGGGATCAAAAACCTGCTCCCTGATCTTTTTATCCATACCACAGCCCGTATCGGATACGGTCATAAGAACGTATTTCCCGAGCTTGGCCCCGGTGTGGGTCCGGATAAAATCCTGGTCCAGTTCTACGTTGGCTGTCTCAATGATCAGCCTGCCGCCCTCGGGCATGGCGTCTGCCGCGTTGGTCATCAGATTAAGAAACACCTGCTCCACTTGAAGGGGATCAGCGTTTACTTGCCAGGCGTTTTCATCCAGGATGAGCTCGATACTGATCATTCTGGGTATGGATCTTTCAAGCAATTTTACAGCTCCATGAATCTCCTGGTTCAGATCCAGCACCTGTGTCTGAATATCCGCCTTTCGGCTGAAGAGCAGCAACTTCTTAACCAGCTGGGACGCACGCTCCAAAGACATTATTATGTTATTTAGCCGGCTCGTGGTTCTGGGGCTGAGGGACTCGTTCGTGGCCAGCAACTCGATGTTGCCTCGCATGGCGTGGAGCAGATTGTTGAAGTCGTGAGCAACACCTCCAGCTAAAGTGCCGATGGACTCCATCTTTTGTGCGTGGAACAGCAAAGATTGAAGTTTTTCGCGTTCCTCCTCGGCTTGCTTAAGATTAGTCACATCCAGCAGGGAAGCCACGCTTTGTCTGGAATTGGGAATAAGATCTATGCTCAGAAAAATATCGCGTATCCTTGCCTGAGCATCAACAACGCGGAATTCGTATTGCCGTGGTGCAGTGCTGGGATTCTGTCGTCTCAAATAGTGCTGCTTTTTCATCCATTCCAGGTCTTCTGGGTGCACGAACTCGGTCCAGGATTTTTTCCTCTCTATCTCCTTACGGGAATAACCAACAAGTTGCTCGAACCTGGAATTGGCCAAAGAAATCGTAGTGTCCTCCTCGATTATCACCTGTGCCGCTCCAGAGGTTTCAAAAATGGAGCGATAATACTGCTTGGACTGCTGCAGGGCTTTTTCCATTTGCTTACGCTCAGTAATGTCCCTGGCTACGGCGTAAATCTGACGCCCCATGGGCCTGGAGCGCCATTCTATCCACCGGTATGATCCATCCTTACAACGAAAGCGGTTCACAAAGTTCAAAACGCACTCTTGTTTCTCCAGGCTGGAAACAGCTGCCATAGTAGGTTCTACATCCTCTGGGTGTATGAATTCCAGAAACGCCCGGCCTTCAAGCTCGGAAATGGAATAGCCCAGAACATTCTCCCATTCAGGATTGAGACGGAGGAAGAGGCCGTCGACATTGGCAATGCAGAGCAGATCTAGACTGAAATTAAAATACATGTCCAGTTCATCGCTCTTTTGTCTCAGTTCTACCTCGGCCCGCTTGCGGTCGGTTATATTTGTGATAAAGCCCTGATAATGAGCTATCTCACCATTTTTATCCAGTACTCCATGTGCATTAGTGGAGCACCAAAAAGATGACCCATCCTGTTTCAAAAAGCGACATTCAAAATTCAGCACCTGGCCGTGCATTTCAATCTGGTTCAGAAACTTCTGTCTGTCCCTAGGGTCTGCATAGAATTGAGTCGTAATGTCAGTGACAGAATGAATCATATCCTGTGGAGAATCATAACCTATCATCCTTGCTAAGGCAGGGTTGACCGAGAGAAAACGACCCTCAAGTGTGGAAGTAAAGATGCCTATGGGAGCATTCATCAGAATGTCATTAGGGTCTGAAAAGGCAGGTTGGCCGGAATGATTGTTCTTCTTGGGGGATCGGGGCATGCTAAACTCTACAAAAAATATAATTGTTATGGAGAGAAAAAGATTAAGGACTTGTTTCTGACTAAGTATCTTTGTTGCTAAATTAAAATGTCGCTAAAAGCAATATTATTAACCTGAAATGAGGATTTGTTTTTAATGGTGGGTCAAAGGATGAGGCAGGAGTCCAGACTACGTGCATG
>JBKHCI010000051.1:0-11812 GCA_046541915.1 Desulfonatronovibrio sp.
TGATTTGCGGTTCAGGCTCAGCTTCAGGCTTTTCCTCGGCTTCAGGTTCAACCTCGGACTCAGCTTCAACTTCAGGCTCCGAGTCCGGCAGATCCGGCTCCTCTTTTATATCTTTTTGTTCTCCAGGCTCCGGGGAAGCCTGTCTGGCCTCTGCGTCTGCTTCTTCAGGCTGATCCTGGAGTTCTTCTTTTTCTTCATTCAGATCAGAGATTAAATCATCAATATCCGCGATATCATCGTCCTGGTCTTTCTTTCCTGCCAGATCCAGGTCCTGATCATCTTCATCATCCAGAAAATCCCTTAAAAAATCATCCTCAGCTGAATCTTCTGCCTGCTTATTTTCCGCAGCAGAGGGCTTACTCTCATCCTTGCCGGCTTCTTCCTTGAACAGATCTTCAAAATCATCCTCTTCTTCAGAGCTTTCAGACTCTTTTTCTGAATTGAGACTTTCAAACAGATCACTCAAGTCCTCATCCAGATCATCGTCCCGGCCGGAATCCTGGGAAGGCTCTTTTTTTGGATCTTCCTCTGAATCAGGCACTGAACCTTCTTCAATTACTTCTGTCAAATCGATGATCTCTTCATCATCCAGCATATCTTTTTCTTTGTCTGAGGCCATAGCTACCACCTTGGTTCAATGATATTCTGAAACAATTTTTGGTTCCATCCGCAAGGTCCTTCTTTCCGGATGATAAAACATGTGGTTATGCTACTAAAAAAACCTGTTGATTGTAAAGCAAGGCAAGGCAGGAAATATCAGGAGGAGTAAGTGATAAATTCCAAGAAAAAAAGGGGGAAGATTAACTTCCCCCGGATTCAGATATTAATTACTTTGGATGGCAGCCTTCACAGGCTGTAGGGCCGGTAGGTTCTCCAGCCTGTGCCAGATCGCGGTGACAGCCGGACATGCACTGGTCATGATATGCCTTGTAAAAATAGGTTATATCACGCCTGTCCTTGGGGGATTCAGCAACCGCCATGTCATGACATCCTTCGCTCATACAGCCCTGGATCTCATATGAACCATCCCATGGCTCATGGTCGGCGTCGTGGTGACATTCTCCACAGTCAAATTCTTCATGTACGCTGTGTGAATACTTTGTGGGCGCCTCTCTCATTTCTCCATATTCAGCAGGAGCCTTGAGCAGTATCTCGTCAGGATAATCACCGAATTCATAGGACATGTTTTTGTCCTTGTATTCATGCTGGACAGTTAAACCAGCATAAAGATTGGGCAGAACCACAAATCCCAGGAAAAAAACGCAAATAACTCCAATAACAACTGACTTTTTCATCGATTTCACCTCCTTGAAAAGCTTGTAATAAAATGAACAATCTATTTACAGGTTAAGTCACAATATTAATCTCTGTCAAGTAAGATAAAACATTGCGGCTGAAAACTTCAATTAAAAACTGATATTTCGGGCGGCTTCCAGGGTTTTTTCCCATTCCTCCGGGCCGTGAGCGAATGAATTAAAAACGCATTCAAAACCGGAAGGAGCCAGATAAATCCCGTGCTCACGCATCTGATTATAGAAACTTTTAAACAGCTCCTGACTGGATTTTTTGGCTGTAGAAAAGTCTGTAACCGGCTCTGGGGTAAAAAACAGGGTAAAGATGGAGCCTATGCTGTTCAGCTGAACCGGAATACCCTTTTCAGCCAGAGTATCCCTGAGACCGCTTGCCAGATGCATGGTTGCCTGGCCAAGCTTTGAGTAATCCATCTCTTTCAGGACTTTCAGGGTATGATAACCCGCAGTCATGGCCAGAGGATTTCCTGAAAGAGTGCCTGCCTGATAAACATCTCCGCACGGCGCGATCTTTTCCATGATTTCCTTTTTGCCGCCGTACGCGCCGACCGGCAGACCCCCGCCAATGATTTTGCCCAGACAGGTCAGATCCGGGATAACGCCAAAATAACCCTGAGCTCCTGAATAAGAAACCCTGAATCCGGTTATTACCTCGTCAAAAACCAGCAGAGCGCCGAATTCATCCGCGAGCTTTCTAAGTCCCTGCAAAAACCCGTTTTCAGGAAGCACAAGCCCCATATTGCCGGCAGCAGGCTCAACAAAGATAGCTGCAATATCCTGGCCATGCCGCTCAAAAAGATCTTTGACCTGTTCCAGGTTATTGTAGTCGGCCAAAAGGGTATTGGCCACAACTTCCTCTGGCACGCCCGGAGTCCCTGGGATAGAAAGTGTTGCCGCTCCTGAACCCGCGCTGGCCAGAAATGCATCCACATGTCCGTGATAACAGCCCGCAAACTTAACCACCCGGGAACGACCGGTATAGCCCCTGGCCAGACGCAGAGCGCTCATGGTGGCTTCGGTTCCGGAATTGACCATGCGCACCATGTCTACTCCGGGCAAAGCTTCGACTATCAATCCGGCCAGATCAATCTCGGGCCTGCACGGGGCCCCGAAACTGGTGCCCTGGTCCACCGCCTGGTGCAGGGCCTTGTTTACTTCCGGATGATTGTGCCCAAGGATCATGGGCCCCCAGGACATTACATAGTCGATCATTTTATGACCGTCTTCAGAATAAATATACGGTCCCTGGGCTTTGGAAATAAACAACGGATCAGCCCCTACTCCGGAACAGGTGCGGACAGGACTGTTCACGCCTCCGGGAATAACCTTTCGGGCCCGCTCAAACAGATCTTTAGAAACACCCATACACTCTCCAAACTGCAGTTAAAAATATTTCATTGAAGTTTTCTTGAGCTCTTCATTGCTGAAAAGCATTTCATACTGAACCACGCCTGTCCGGGCCATGAGCTCTTCCACCACCCTCTGGCAATCATCCCTGGATTGACCATGAATCATGGTGTACAGATTATAAGGCCAGTCAAGGCAGTTTTTTCTTTCATAGCAGTGTGTTATTTCAGGCCTGGCAGCCATGGCCTCACCAACGGCCTGGATATCCCTGCCTTCATCCACATACCAGGCCACCATGGCGTTAAAACCGTAGCCTGCCTGCTGATGACGCAGTGTGGCTCCGAACCTGCGGATGTAGCCGCCTTCCTTAAGACGGTTAAGCAGAGACAGTACCTCTTGCTCACTGACGCCCGCCTGGCTGGCAATATCAGCATAAGGCTCCTGAGAATCCGGAAGATCCGCCTGGACCACCTTAAGTATCTGTTTTTCCTGGGTGGTGAAATTCATTACCGTCATTATCTTCATCTCCGGGTTATCGCATAACCTGCCGCCAAACTGAATTGGGGGCCGCTGTTATTGTTAATTTGAAGTATCTATTCAGCAAGATTGAATAAGAAAACCTGGACCCCGGATCTGGTCCGGGGTGACGGTTAAAGCAGCCGGTTGCCCTTTTCCCGTCATTCCGGCGAAAGCCGGAATCCAGTGCAATTGGATAGCCATATGCCGTATGTGCTGAATAGTTACAATTTGAAAACAATAAAATAATCATTTCTAACATGTTATGCAAGCAGGGATTTAGGGGCAAGGCTCCTGACCATCCCCGTCAACGTTATAACCAACCCTTATATATCAATGCTCAGCCCCTGAATTTAAGGCCGGCCCCGCGCCAACGCACGCCCTGCAAAAAATTACTTTCCAAGCTGCTCGGCCAGATCCTCCAGCTCTTCCCAGCGGGCGTAAAGTCCGGCCAGCTCTGCTTCAGCCTGCTCCAGTTCCGCGCATATTTCTTCCAGTCGGGGGGCGTCGCACACAATTTGCGGGTTGACCATCTCCCGGCGCAGCCTGCCCGCCTCTTTTTCGGCATCTTCAATATCCTGTTCAATTCTTTCATATTCCCGCTGATCCTTATATGACATTTTCCGGGCCTTTGCAGGAGCGGGTCTGGATACTTTTCTGGTTTGGATGGGGGCCTTATCATCCTGAGCCCTGGCCTGAAGATACTGCGCGCAGTCTGCAAAAAACGTATGGCAGCCCTGTCCGTCCAGATAAAGCAGACTGTCGCATAAACTGTCCAGAAACATCCGGTCATGAGAAATCAGGACAATGGCCCCAGGAAAAGTCTCCAGGCTCTGCTCAAGGATTTCCAGAGTGGGGATATCGATATCATTGGTGGGTTCGTCCAGAAGAAGAATATCCGCCGGCCTGAGCATCAGCCTGGCGATAAGCAGCCTGGACTGTTCCCCGCCCGACAGCCTGGATACGGGTAAAGGCAGCTGCTCCGGAGCAAAAAGCATTTTTTTGGCCCAGGAAACCACGTGCACGGGCCTGCCCTGAAATACTACCTGGTCTCCGCTGGGACACAAGGCGTCCTTAAGGGTCTGATCCTGGTCCAGCTGTTCCCTGGCCTGGTCAAAATAGACAACCCCAAGCCCTTCCGCCCATTTAATCCGCCCCTGGTCAGGGTCAGACTCGCCAGCCAGAAGGCTCAGCAGGCTGCTTTTCCCGGCTCCGTTCTGGCCCATTATTCCCAGACAGCTTTTGGGAGAAAGGGTAAAGCTTAAATTCTCAAAAAGGAGTTTTTCCTGACGCTTCAGGGATATATTTTCTGCCTGCAGAAGTTTTCTGGTCTTCCGGCCGGTGCTGGAAAATTCAATCTGGGCAACCCGGTTCTGCGCGTTTCTGGATTTGACATCACCCAGTTCATCCTGAAGCGCATAAGCCGCGTTTTTCCTGTATTTGGCTTTGGTGGTCCGGGCCTTGACGCCCTGGCGAAGCCATTCCACTTCTCTGCGGGTCTTGTTGGCCAGGCTTTGTTCCAGCTTGTCCTGAGACCTTACGAACTCCTCCCTTTTTTCCAGAAATGTTGAATAATTTCCTTCAACTCTTAGAAATCCTCTGGGATAGAGTTTGTTGAGCTCTACTGTCCGGTTGGTGACGTTTTCCAGAAAAGCCCGGTCATGGCTTACCAGAATAAAAGCAAAATCAGGACTGGCCAGGACCTTTTCCAGAAGAAGAATTCCCTCCAGATCCAGATGGTTGGTTGGTTCATCCAGAAGGAGCAGATCGGGTTTCTGGATCAGGGCCCTGGCCATGGCCAGTCTTTTGAGCCAGCCTCCGGACAGGGTAGACACTGAAATATCAGGACTGGAAAAACCCATGCGGCTTGCTGTTATCTGCATCTGAACAAACTTATCAGATTCATGCCTGTCAGCAGGAGTGACCTCCAGCAATGCCTGCTCCACAGTTTGATTGCGTGAAAATTCCTCAGACTGAGGAAGATAGGCCATGCGCAGATCCCGCCTGGAAACAACTTCGCCGGAATCAGGCGTTTCCAGGCCGGCCAGAATCTTAAGCAGAGTCGACTTGCCCGAGCCATTGGGACCGATAAGACCGGTGCGTTCTTCTGCAGAGAAACCTATATTGAGTTCAGAGAAAAGAGATGTTGTGGCATAGGACTTTTTTATATCCCGGCATGTTATTAAAGGAGTTGCTGACATAATCCGTTTAAATTCTGATAAATGATTGTCTTTGGAATTGCCTCTGCCCTCTACCCATAATCACCCGGATTATCAACCGGTCAGAAAACAGATAATTTCCGGGAAGGGTAAGGTACGCAGGACACAACTGGCTGAAGGCTATTTGCCGCTTCTGGACTTTGGATGGGCCAGGTCATAAATCCTGGTCACTTCCTCCAGGTTAAGGTGGGTATATCTCTGAGTTGTGGAGATACGGCTGTGTCCCAGAAGTTCCTGCACGCTTCTTAGATCAGCCCCGCCCTGGAGCAGGTGAGTGGCAAAGCTGTGTCTGAGCCCGTGAGGACTGATGCTTTCAGGCAGGGCCACAATCCTGGCCAGCCTGTCAATTATCCTGGCTGCTTCACGCCTGTTGAGCCTTTTGCCCCGCATCCCCAGAAACAAAGCATTTTCCCGGGGATCGGGGTTAAAGGCCCGGCGCTGCAAAATATATCTTTTGATCCGCTCACACCCCGCGCTGGTAAGAGGAGCCATGCGTTCTTTCTGCCCTTTGCCCATAACCCTGACCAGTGTCTGGCCGGTGTCCACGTCATCCAGGTCAAGATTGGTGGCTTCACTCACCCTGAGCCCGGAACCGTAAAGCACTTCGGCCAGAGCCATGTCCCGCAGGGCCTTTGGCGAAGGATCCAGGACTGCCTCCATAAGGGTTAGTGCCTGGTCAACATTGAGAAAATCCGGCTGGGGCCGGTCCTGTTTGGGATTTCTGACTCCCTGGCAGGGATTCCGGCTGATGGTCTTGTTTCTGAGCAGAAAACCAAAAAAGGTACGCAGAGAGGAAAGTTTCCTGGACATGGATGACTTGGAAATACTCTGCTTATGCAAATAGGCCAGAAATGAGTGAATATCCGCCCGGACAATATTTCCTGGATAATCGCAGCTTTTTTCCCGGGACTGCAGGAAAGATTCAAACTGTTCCAGATCTGAACCGTAAGCCGCCACAGTAGCACGGGAATATCCTTTTTCAATATCAAGGTAAGCCAGAAATACCTGGATGTTTTCAGGCAGGTTTTCTGCGGTCCAGGACATAATTGCTTCCAGCTTTTTTCTTGGCGATTTTCTTTAGGTTCATGGCGATTTCCGATGCCTCGCCGTAGTGGGTCAATTCTCCGTCAATATTGAAAACCACGGCAATGGACACGCTCATCATGGGAAAATCATGAACTTTTCCCTGCCGGTCAGTGGAACGGATAAACCCCTGTCTGCGATCCTCCTGATCATAAAAATTAGGCACTATTCCGTCAAAATTCCGGATAAGTATCTGACAGGCGTTTTCAGCATAGTCCGGAGGGACCATGAACACAAAGTCGTCTCCCCCGATATGACCCACAAAGGATTCAATCCCGGAAAAGGCCCTGATGGTGTTCACCACAATCCTTGCGGTCATCATCAGGATCTCATCCCCCCTGGAAAAACCGTATTTATCATTGTATGATTTGAAATTGTCCAGATCAGCATAGGCCAGGGCAAAGTCCTGCTTTCTGTCCATCATATCCTGTATCTTATGAATAATGGAGGTATTTCCAGGCAGTTTGGTCAGGGGGCTTGCGTCCAGTTCCCAGGCAGCTCTGGCCAGAACCAGGTCAATTCTTATCCTGATCAAGGTCTTATCCAGAGGCTTCATAATGAAATCATCCACCTCCAGCTCAGTCAGATTAAGCTCCGGGCTAAGATCATTCTGGTCCAGACAGATTATTACCGGCACCTGGCGGTAAACATTTTCACTTTTAAATATCCTGATAAGTTCCTGACCGCCCAGATCAGGGAGCTTGCTGTCCACTATGAGCAGATCCGGAGGGTTGTTGAATATCAGTTCTATAGCCCCGGCGCCCCGTTCAAACACGGTCCAGTCAGCCTCTGGATAAATATCTTTAAAGCCCTGGTACAATTCAGCATTGTCTGAAATCAGAAAAAAATGTTTATCCGTGTTCATATCTTTTGCCTGCTGCTATTGATGAGGAGTGAATCCGCTGATCTCTGCAAATTCGCGGTCAAGCTCATCCATAACCTTTTCCAGATGGGACTGCTTTAGCTTCAGAACCTTAAAAACATATCCGTCAAGATAACTTACATGGTCGTCTCCGCTTGAGCCCACCTGAAACACCCTGGCCATAAAATCGCCCAGATGAACCACGCAGGCTACATCGGGATAATGCTGGGCTGATTTGGGACGATGGTGCCAGACCAGTCCTTCCCTGAGCTTAAGGGGCAGATTCCACTGGTCAGCAATCCAGGCGTTGATCCGGTCATGGGAAAAACCCATAACCTCTTTTTCAGCTTCATAATAGGTGATATCTCTTACCTCAACCAGGCTGTCCACTTCTTTCTTGACTTCGGGCAATTGAACTATGGAGACCACCTTGCCCAGATCATGCAGCAGGCCAGCCACTGAATATTCTTCCGGGTCTTTGAATCCCGCCTGTTTGGCTATGCTGGCGCAGGCCATGGCGCAGCCCAGGCTGTGTTCCCATAGACCCCGCATTGAATCGGCCATGATATCAAAAACCGAAGTGCTGATGATCAACCCCCGGATAACATTAAAGCCCAGCAGGACCAGGGCGTGCTGGATAGTGCTTATCCGCCGGGGAAACCCGTATATGGGAGAATTAACCATTTTCAAGACTTTGGCTGAAAGGACCTGATCCTGTGATATTGCCTTTGCTATCTGCTCGGTTGAAGAGTCAGGGTCTTCAACCAGCACCGAGACTTCCTCCAGCACAGCAGGCAGGGTCGGCAAATCCTTGACTGACAAAATCTGGTCTTTATTCTGAGTATACAGGTCCTGCATTATTTCTGCTCTTGATCTTGGCTGTTCTGGTTTGCGGACTTTTCCTGCGTGGACTGGGAATTCTGCTGGGCCGCCAGTTTACGCTTGAAATACGAACGGATAAAATCCTTCATTTTATTCATCCAGGGATCATCTTTGTACCTGCGGAACAGATGGTCCAGATTATCGATTCTCTCCTGATAGGATCTGGGCTGCTCTTCTCCTTCCACCTCCACGGGATGTCCTTCTACTGTTACTGACTCCACCCCCATATTTTCAAGTCTGAATAAGAGGGTATCGCTTATTTCGGTTCCCTGGGCAACCAGAACCAGACCGTTATCCCTTAAAACCGGCTTTTCCAGAACCATGCCCGGCCTGGCCTGGTTAAGAGGTATCTTTTGCAAAATTATCTCCCTGCTTCAATTTCTGATCCTGCTCTTATACAAACCTAAACTGAGCGTTTTTTATGTAACTGTCCAGCATCACTGTCATTGCGAGCACCCGGAGGGTGCGTGGCAATCTCATGGACAACTAACCGAGATTGCTTCGCTTTGCTCGCAATGACAGAGAAAAATCGCTCAGTTTAGGACAAAGAAAGTTAAATTAAAGAATAATACATCCCCGGCACCCGCCTGACCAGTCCTTTTATTTCCAGAAGCACCAGCACCTGGCTCACTTTCTGGCTGGACCAGCCAAGACTTTTGGTCAGTTCATCAATATGGGTCTGGTCCTGACCATTCAGTTTTTGGGTTATTTCTTTTTCATCCCCGCTCAGATCAGGCAGGGGTTCAGGCTTTTGATTAACCATCCGGTCCGCGATTCTGTCTGATTCAGGACTGGAAAACCCCCTGATCATGGGAGCCAGTACTTCCAGGACATCATCGGATTTCTGGACCAGGTGCGCCCCCTGCTTAATCAGATGGTTGCAGCCGTCGTAATTATCCATATTCACCGCGCCAGGCACGGCAAAGACTTCCTTGTTCTGGTCCAGGGCCAGCTGTGCGGTAATCATGCTTCCGCTTTTTATTGCCGATTGAACCACCAGAACCCCCAGGGAAATACCGCTGATAATCCGGTTGCGGAAAGGAAAATTGCCCGCGTCAGGCTTGGTGCCCGGACAGAATTCAGTGATGATAAGACCTTTCTGCGCTATCCTGGCCCAGAGATCTTTGTTCATGGCCGGGTAAATCAGATCAATCCCCGTACCCAGCACGGCTACGGTTCCTCCTGGATTATCCACTGACGCCAGATGAGCCTGCCTGTCTATGCCATAGGCAAAACCCGACACTATGCTCATGCCTGCGGCAGAGATATCCCTGCAGATATTCATGGCCATTTCCAGTCCATATCTGGAACATTGCCTGGAACCCACAACAGCGAGGCTGTAATTTTCAAGCAGGGAAGCATCTCCCCGGTAATACAGCAATGCCGGAGGATTGGATATCTGCCTGAGTCTTTCCGGATACTCCGGGTCAGTCCATAAGATAAGAGTTAAATTTTTCCTGGCAATGTATTCCAGTTCATGTTCCGCTTCTCTTTCCCAGGATCTTGAGATAAAACTTTCCAGCTGGTTTTTTCTGATCAGACCATGTTCCTGCCAATCCCTGCAATGATCAAGAGCCTGGGCAGGAGAGTCATAATGATTAAATATTTTCTGCCAGGTCTTTGGCCCCATACCTCTGGCCTTAATAAAAGCCAGGCAGGCCAGAAGCTCCTCATCTCTTGAATATGCAGGCATACACAGCCTTCATTCCTTGTTCCTGAGTTCCGTGATCAGGTCTGAAGCCTTCCGGGCCGCTGATGAATCCGGATAGTCCTGGGTCACAACACTCAGATAAAACAGGGCATTTCTGAAATCTTTGAGACGCTCATAAGAATAGCCGATTTTAAGAAGGGCGTCAGGGGCTTTGGGATTTTCCGGAAATTTCTCCAGAACCTGTCTGAAGCCCAGAATAGCCTGGGGAAAATCCTTTTCCGTGTAATGTGTTTCAGCGAGCCAGTACCAGGCATTGGGAATAAGCTTACTATCCGGATATTTATCAATAAAATTCCTGAACTGTTTCCTGGCCTGCTCGGGTTTTTCCGCGTTATAAAGAGACAGAGCCCGGTCATACAGTGCTTTTTCACTATTTTCGCTGCCAGCAGAAACCGGTTTATCAGATTCTGGTTCAATCTTTTTCAATGCCTGGGGAATATCCTGGCTTGCGGCCTCTTTTTCCTGATTCTCGTGACGGGATGCTTCCTGACCCGGACGCGGACCTGGAGACCCTGCTCCCGGCTCCAGTCTGAATTCAAGATCCATAAGCTTTTGGGCGGCTTCTTTACGCAATTGTTCAAGACTGGCCTGAACCTGGCCCAGATTATTCCTGAGCTCTTCTAGTCTGTCATGCTGTGCAGCAACCCGGCTCCGGACTTCTTCAAGCTCCCTTTCCTGGCGCGTCAGGTCTCCTTGAGAATGGTGAGCACAACCAGACAGAAAAACCATGATAAAACCTAAAAGAGATACCCTGATATACATAACAGTCTCCACCATGTGTTAATTTTCAACAGCCCCGAACCCCGGAACCATTGATAAGCTGGGTGATTCCGGATCTGCAGTTTGCGGAAAAACTTTCTGATATTGCAATGTCTGATCCGGTCTTTTGCATCTGAATACGTTATAGCCTGGAAATTTTCAAGAAATTTGCTTATAAAAGACCAATATATTCTTGCCTGAAGCCGGATTTTAAGGCAGGATTCCGGTCCATGGCCGGAAAGAACAGGCCATGCATTTTACTGATCCGGAGGAGTTAATGATTTTGGAATACACAATATACGATGCACTTATCACATCTCTTGGAGTCCTGCTTCTGGGGTGTTCTTTCACAGTCCCTGCCCTGGCTTTTTTAAGCGAAATCGCAGGCATCATCAGACAGAAAGTATTCATGGACAAATTTGCCAGGCAGACCGCCAGACTTGGGCTGCTGTTTGTCTGGGCGGTATTTCTGAGCGGGGCCGGACTCTGGGCGGCTAACATATATTATCCTGATATTTCAAGGCTATGGACTGAGTTCACTCTTTTGAAGGACTGCGGTTTCTACCTTGGTCTTGGGGCCCCGGTCCTGTTCACTCTGTACTATCTTCTCTGGGATAAACTGAAAAAAGCAAAAGTCATTCATCTTGTTCTGGGCGGTTTGGCTGTCATATCATCCAAGCTCTTTCTAATCCTGCTGTTCTGGTCGGTTTACCGGGAACTGCTCACTGCCCCTGAACTCATGCCTGAAATTGATTCCATATTTCTGCCCATGCTGGCCCAGACATTTCTTTTATGTCTGTCAGGGGCATCCGCGCTGGCCTTGATTTATCTTCTGGCAAGACGAAACAGGGATGATTACGGAAGGGACTATTACCGGTTTGCCTTGGGATTTGGCGCGAAATGGGCCCTGTTTTTCGGAGTGGCCTCTCCGCTGTCCTGCGTCTGGCTTTTCCTGGTAATGAAAAATGGATTTGATTTTACCTATGTCATAATCCCTGGGGCAGTCTATGTCCTGGCCCTGATCATCATGGTCCTGGTTCTGTGGAGAATAATAAGAAGCGATCAGCCCCTGAGAAACAAGGCAGCCATAGGTATTTGTCCTGTTCTGGTCTGGATTATTCTT
>JBKHCI010000052.1:0-11780 GCA_046541915.1 Desulfonatronovibrio sp.
CCCGCCCCTCTGACCACGGTGGTCAGGGGATCATCATCAATGCGCACTGCCACCTGAACCTTGCGGTTGATCAACCTGTCCAGTCCCTTGAGCAGGGCTCCTCCCCCGGCAAGAAGGAGGCCGTTGTCAGCAATATCCGCCACCAGTTCGGGCGGGGTCTTTTCCACAGCGGTTCTTACTGCCAGCACAATGGCGTTGACAGGCTCGCTTATGGCCTCTCTAATTTCAGCATCGCTGACAGGTATTGATTTGGGGTTGCCATTGACTATGTTTTTTCCCATTACATTAAAGCTCAGAGTTTCATCCATGGGAACAGCCGTACCAATGGCCATCTTCACCCTTTCAGCCATGTTTTCCCCGATAAGCAGCTGATGCTGATCCTGCATATACCGCTGGATAGCTTCATTCATCTCGTCTCCGGCGATACGGACCGATTCCGAGTAACCCACAGCGGAAAGAGATATAACCGCTACTTCCGTGGTTCCTCCCCCGATATCCACGACCAGGTTTCCCACGGGTTCTTCTATGGGCATCTGGGCCCCAATGGCAGCGCTCATGGGCTCTTCCACCAGCCTGACCTCTCTTGCTCCGGACTGCAGACCCGACTCAATAACCGCTCTTTTTTCAACCTGGGTAATGCCTGTAGGCACACAGATAACGATCCTGGGCTTGACCAGAGTCATACCCTTGATCACCTTCCTGATAAAAAAGGTTATCATGGCATTGGTCACCTCAAAATCGGCAATAACACCATCTTTTAACGGCCTTATGGCCACGATCTTCTGCGGGGTTCTTCCCAGAAATTCTTTGGCTTCCCGGCCCACGGCAAGGACTTTGCCGTCACGGGAATCCAGGGCCACCACTGAAGGCTCGTTAAGGACTACTCCGTGCTTCTGGGTGTAAATCAGAGTATTAGCCGTTCCCAGATCCATGGCTATGCTTTTGCTCATGAAACCAAATAATTTTTTGTAAAACATGGTTCGCCCCGGTTATCATCAGTTTAACTGGCTGTTAAAATTTTTGTTTGCAGGCAACAGCTCCAGCAGGGTGCTGAAAAAATATCACTTGGTAAACTACTGGCTGGCACGACTCTTAAGATACAGGTTTTCCAGGAACAGCCCCAGATAATCGCCAACCATCTGCACAAACAGCTTCATCTCTCCATTTATATAAATAGATCCGGAATCCGCCATAACAAGCACTCCTCTGGTTTTGCGGTGAACAACCAGGGGAAGACATATGACCGATTTAAAATGCAGTGATGAAAATTCCTTTCCAAACAAAGGCAGACCGGCAGGCCCATCCTGCTGCCCGGAAAAAACAGATGTTCCGTGCTTAAAAACCCATCCCACCAGTCCTGAGTCCATATTGAACTTATGAACCGAAAAATCCACCTCCGGCAAAAAATCCCTGCTGAGACCTTCTACAAAATATCCCTGACCGACTTCATCTCTGGCAGCCATGAAACAATAATGAAAGCCGGTTGCCTGAGACAGGATGTCAAGGAGTTTTTCCAGAAAAATACGCCATTTGGGGAACTTCGCCCTGAGACCGTGCACCAGAGTCAGATATTTGTAATAATCCATGCTTCTGGCACTGTCGTCAGCCTTGCATATACCTGTCCTGATGTCCTCGATCAACTGGCCGAACTGGTAAAGTATCTTCTGATCTTTGTCGCTGAAAGAATAGGTCTTTTTGCTGTCTATACATAGAACACCGCCGCCCCCTGGAAGATGAGTTCCCATAAAGGCCTTGATCTTTGACTCTCCTTCTGCAGGGTAATAGCCCAGGCAGCCTACATTGCGGTCAAATTTATTGATAAGCAGGGGTTTGCTGTTTTTTACTATCCAGCCCACCAGTCCGGCTCCTGGCTTGATAACCGTATCCGGCTTAATACTGTCGCCCAGGCTGAAACATGATGCCAGGAAATAATCCTCTTTGCCGCCCTCAAGAAAAAGGACAGCGGAATATCCGTCAAATACGCTGCATATCAGCCCGAGTATTCTGTCCAGCCAGTTATTTCCGTACATCACTTAAACAACAAAATGTCCCTGATAAATATTTTTCCAGACCCCGGGGAAACTCCCGCGCCTGGAGATTACTATGCCTGCTAACTCCTTCTTTGACAATAGAATTCTATGGACCGGTTATATGTTCTTTCTTCTTCCTGCGTAAAATAGCAGGCGGGAATTTCACCCCGCTGCCGGTGATAATGAAGACATTCACAGCACAGCCCGTGCCTTGGACAGGACAGATATGTACATGTGCAATGCTTTGAATTATCCTCAGCCTTGGGGCATTTATCTATCTTTTGCATGTCAGGTTCCCTGAATTGATTATGAGATAATTTCCATTCTCCATGCTGTGAGGACAGCCTGCATCCGGACTGGTTTTTGCGTTGCAGCAAACTCCCAGCATGAGCCTGTAAGTCAAAATCATTAAGTTATGGCGAACAGTTGCATGAGATCTTGAGAGAAGAATATCTGTTCGCCATATCTATGACCAACCTGCCTGGTGTCAAATAAACCTTTAAATTGATATTTTTTTAAAAAACATGTAAAATTCATTTTAATAAGAAGGTATTAGAAAAAAACATACGACACAGGAAACATTAATGAAAAAATGGGTTGATTATTTTACCGGGTCAGAGTCTTATGACTGGACGGATAAAAGATTACCTATTCCAATTTTCAAAATCAACAATATCTTCGGCCTGAAAAAATACCTGGATACAATCCATATCAAGCAATGCCTGATCAAGCCCTTCCTGGAAACCAGAAACTACCCTGTTGTTGAAGCCAGGGAACTTCTGCCTTCCTTTGAATCCGATCTTTATGAATATGAAAATCTGCCCGGATTCAGCCTGGTGGCCTTTAACCGGCCCATAGACTATTTCAATGAAATATTTCAGTTCGACATAATCCATAACTGCTGGGAGGAATCCCCGGGGCAGCAGGGAGATTCATGCCCTTTGTTTGAACCTATCCATCAGGGCAACCTGGGAACATTCCAGAGCAGACTGCCCAAGAATCTACAGGATACATTCAAAGAAACCTTTTCCGAAAAAGACGTCTCAAAGCTGACCAATTATCCGGAAGTTATGGACTTCCTCTTAAATATGGACCGCGGCCATGTCCTGGGCATGAATGCCAGGAATGAATTCTATCTTGCAGGCATATATGGTTCTTTCCCCTCTGACCTGGACCCTGAACTTAAAAGATTCGGCCTTAAAATCAAAAAATTCAAGCCCAACGACAATCTCAAATACAAGCTGAACCGCGGTTTTGTTTATCAGTTCCTCATGGAGCTCTATGGATACCCCGTGGTCTCGGAGCGCAGGACCTCCGCGGCCCTGTTTTCCCGGAAACTTTTCAAGACAGGAGAACATTTTCTTATCCGCGCCCTTGGCCAGACAGACCGGACCATCACCACCTTTTATTCCACAGGAGAGCAGCGCTCCTATCCCGCCCTGGAAAAACTGGCCCTGGTCCGGGTTGAAACCAGAAAAAAAGATACTCTCAAATTTTTAAGGGATAATAATTGCTTTATCGATAAAGGCAAGAAAGTGGTTATCTTAAGAGTTAAATACAGGCAGCACAAATATGACCCGGACAATGTCAGAGAAGACAGGGCCCTGTCTGTTTACCGCCAGGAAGTTATTCATCCTTTCACCGGGGAGATATATTCCAATCTGAATATCATCAATGACACATCCTACATGACCCTTATACTCAATGACATTGTCAAGGGTGAATATACCGGAAGGATCAAATACAGACGGGAAATCATTGAAAACACGGATACTCACGAAAAACGCCTTAAATTCCTTTTTTCCTGGCTGAGTAAACATCAGAGAAGGATCATCGGTTATTCTGATGACTTTTATGCCGAGGTGATCAAAGTTCTGGACAACTTTCTGCTTAATCCGGATAATTATGAAAAATTCAATAATATGTATAAACTGTACCAGGAAGTGTGGAACAAATACAGCTACCTGCGTCAGGCAAGAAAGATCAAGACCCTGCAGGATCTTGTTGAAAAAAGATATGCCGGGAAAAAGATCAACTATCTGACCATGCTGGAGCATGTCAACGGCATGCTTGGTGAACTCAGGTTTGAACTTGTTGATTATTTTGATGATATTGTAGCCAGGATCATCTACATGGTGGAAAAAATTTCCAATGACAGATACCTGATTTCCACATATATCAAGGATAAAAAGCCAGAGGATCTGACCGCCTACGGTCAGAAAATAAGAAAGCATTACGGCCGCATGGTTTCCTGTCTGGACGAACTCAAGTCCATCAGGAAAGTCAAACTGGAAAGGCATTTTTCAAATTAGGATCATCTATGGACCATATCAAGACCCCACTTTCACAAGCCCATAAAAAACTAAGTGCCAGAATGGGTCCTTTTGCCGGCTGGGAAATGCCCATTCAATATCAGGGAATAATCGCCGAGCATAACCATACCCGGTCAAAGGCCTGTCTGTTTGACATCTGCCACATGGGAGAACTGCTGGTCACCGGCAAAAACGCTGCCATGGAGCTGGACAGGCTGGTCACCCATGATCTGGAAAATGCCGTGCCTGGAAAGTGCTCCTACGGCTTTATCCTCAATCCCGGCGGAGGCATTCTTGACGACCTGATTATCTATCCTTTGCAAGAGGACAAGTTCTTGCTGGTGGTCAACGCCTCTCAGAAACAGGATGATCTGGATCACCTGAAAGACAACCTTTCCTCCGGGGTCAAAGTCCTGGACCAGACCATGCAAACCGGGAAACTGGATCTGCAGGGTCCGGAATCATTATATGTACTGGAAAAAATAACCGGCGGGAAATGGGGGGATCTGAAATACTTTAATTTCCGGCAGACCACCTTAGCCGGTCTGGACATCCTGGTCAGCAGGACCGGATATACCGGGGAACTTGGTTATGAGCTTTACATACCCTGGGACAGGGTCGAGAAAATCTGGGATATGATCCTGGCTGATGAACGGGTCAAACCTGCAGGCCTGGGAGCCAGAGACACCCTGCGCCTGGAGGCAGGGCTTCCCCTTTACGGACAGGAACTGGACCAGCACCATACTCCGGCTGAAGCCGGATATGAATTTGTCTTAAAATCAAAGTCCCGCTATCTGGGCAAAGACAGGGCTTTTTCCGTGAAAAAGCGGCTGACCGGCCTTCATATTGAAGGACGAAGATCCCCCAGGGCCGGAGACAAAGTGCTTGTCCAGGACCGGCCGGCAGGACTGGTCACCAGTGGTTCTTTTGCCCCTTCCCTGGGGCATTGCCTGGCCTTTGCCTATATAGACAGGCAAGACTCTGAACTGACGGAATTCTTCATCCAGAGGGACAAAGTACTTCTTAAGGCCACAAAGGCCGTGCCGCCCTTTTACCAGGGCACAGCCAGGATAAACACATCCAGATTGTCCGGCCGGTAAACATGAATCATTAATAATATTTATATGCCTTGAGCGAATGTTTTTCGGCGCATATGTATCAGAAAATCAGCACCTTTTTTCTTGAACCAGGCAAATGGCAGGAACCTTTTATCCTTACGGATGCCGAAGCTCATCACCTGGCCAGGGTCCTGCGCGTAAAACCCGGTCAAAAAGTCAGGCTTATTAACGGTCAGGGGCAGACCGGCTTGTTTACTGTTCAAAAGATTTCAAAAAGACAGGTCTCATTATCTGTGGAAGAAACCAGAACCTGGCCTGAACCTTTAAGCAAGGTGTATCTGGCTCTGGCCTGGAACAAAAGCTTCAGACGCTCCTGGCTTCTGGAAAAAGCTGTTGAACTGGGGGTCTGGAAGATTATTTTGTGGCAGGCCAGGCACAGCCAGGGCAGGACCAAAGACGCAGTCCAGGACAACTGGCAGGCCAAGATGATAGCCGGAGCCAAGCAATGTGAAAATCCCTGGCTCCCCGGGCTTGAGTTCATACACGGCGGAATAGACGAACTAATTGACCGTTCCAAAGACCTGAATTTTAAAATTCTCCTCTGGGAAGAAGAAAACAGGTCCATGCTTATGGATTATTATCAGCGGCACAGACCTGAAGAAAAAATTATTGTAGTGGGACCTGAAGGCGGCCTGGCTCAAGAAGAAGTAAACTCTCTGACCGAATCCGGTTTCACTTCCCTCAGCCTGGGCCCCAGGGTCCTTCGCTGGGAAACAGCAGCCCTGGCCCCGTTATTTCTGGATATGCTTTTTTTCCCTGAAAAGAAACCTTAACTGACCCTTTTGCCTGGCTTTGTTCCCGGGTCAGCCTTTAAAAGAGACATCTGCGTGCCCTGGCGCACAGCCAGAACCATTCCCTGAGAAGTAACCCCTCGGATTTTTTTGGGCGCGAGATTGGCCAGGACCACAACCTCCCGGCCTTCAAGTTCGCTTGCCGCAAAAAAATCTGCCAGGCCGGCCACAATCTGTCTGGGCGAGTCTTCACCGATTTCAACCCTGAGCTTTAAAAGCTTGTCTGCCCCCTCTACCTTTGTGGCTTGAACAATTTTTCCGGTAACCATCTTAAGCTTTTGAAAATCCTCAAACTGTATTTCCGGGGTTTTATCCTTTTTCTCTTCCCGGATTTGCCCGGCCTTATCATTTCCGGATTTTTCAGGTTGCACTTCAACCCTGGGGAAAAGGTTGGATTTGGCGGCCACCATGGTTCCGGGAGGCAAACCCTGCCAATGCTCCGCTTCCGCAGCCAGGCTGGCAGTCTCCAGGTTAAACCCGGTTCCAAGCTGATCAAGCATCTTTTCTGCGGCCCCGGGCATCACCGGCCAGAGGTGCAGGGCAACCTTGCGCAGTCCTTCCAGGAGTATATACATTACTGTTTGCAGGCGCTGTGTTTTTTCCTCCTTATAAAGGACCCAGGGAGCGCTTTGATCAACATATTTGTTAAGGTGGCTGACCAGTACCCACAGCCGGGCCAGGGCCTTGGCAAAATCAAAGTCTTCAAAAAGCCTGACATATTCCCTGAGGCACTGCCGTCCCAGGTCAATGGTTTCCTGATCTGTTTCCTGAGCATCTCCCATGGCCGGAACCCGGCCCTGGAAATATTTATGGGTCATGGCCAGAACCCGGTTGGACAGATTGCCCAGATCATTGGCCAGATCAGAGTTCAGCCTGCCTACCAGGGCTTCTTCGGAAAAAGACGAATCCAGGCCGAACTGCATCTCTCTTAAAAGAAAATATCTGAAAGCGGAAACACCGTATTTATCCTTCATGGACATGGGTTCCACCACATTCCCCAGACTCTTGGACATCTTGGTTTCCTTTATGGTCCAGTAGCCGTGAACGCGCAGGCTCCTGAAAAGGGGGATACCAGCGGCCATGAGCATAGTCGGCCAGAAAACTCCGTGGGGTTTGAGGATATCCTTGGCCACCAGGTGATGCGCTCCGCTCCAGTACTTTTGGTAATCAGCTCCGTTTGGCCAGCCCAGAGCGGAAATATAGTTAATCAAAGCGTCAAACCAGACATAGGTCACGTATTCCTGGTCAAAGGGCAGCTCTATGCCCCAGGTAAGTCTTTTTTTGGGACGTGAAATGCACAGATCAGTCAATTCTTCGCCCAGCATGCCCAGGACTTCGTTGCGGTATCTTTCGGGCCTGATAAAATCGGGATTGTTCCGGATATGTTCCTTAAGAGGCTCTAAATACTTGGTCATACGGAAAAAATAATTTTTTTCCTGGATAAAGGCGGGTTTTTCCAGATGGTCCGGGCAAAGCCCGTCCTTTAGTTCTTTTTCCGTGTAAAACCGCTCGCACCCGTAACAATAATGCCCGCCATACTCTCCGAAATAGATATCGCCGTTGTCATAAACCTTCTGCAGTATTTCCTGTACGCATTTTTTGTGTTCAGGATCAGTGGTCCGGACGAATCTGTCAGGCTCCACTTCCAGCCAGGGCCAGGTTTTCCTGAATAAGGAACTGATGCGGTCAACATACTGCCTGGGACTTTGATTATTTTTTGCGGCCGCTTCCACGATCTTGTCCCCATGCTCATCTGTTCCAGTGAGAAAAAAAGCGGGGCGATTCTGCAATTTATGCAATCTGTTGATACTGTCGGCTATTATGGTCGTATAGGCGTGCCCCAGGTGAGGCTTGGCATTAACGTAATATATGGGCGTGGAAATAAAAAAAGGATTCAAGCTGACAGTCTCCTGTTATTTGGCTTCTTTGTTTCTGGTCTGTTTTTTAATTATTTCGTTCCATTCAGACAGGGGTATCTCTTTTTCCACCCCGTCTTCATTCAGAACAGTCAGGGAGTCCCTGAACAGGTTGGCCCTTATCACCCGCAAATATCCCTGGTCAGTTTTAAAACGCTTGCCCAGTTTGGGTGTTTTCCGGTGGAACCGGGCATAGTTCTCCTGCTCAAAATTAAGACAGCAGAGCAGGCGCCCGCAGATGCCTGATATTTTGGCTGGATTCAAAAAAAGGTTCTGATCTTTGGCCATTTTTATGGTCACTGGATCAAAATGACGCATGAATTTGCGGCAGCAGCAGACCTGACCGCAATTGCCGAGGCCTCCGATCATCTGGGTTTCATGGCGAACTCCGATCTGGCGAAGTTCGATCCTGGTTTTGTAGATCTTGACCATGTCCTTGACCAGATCCCTGAAATCAACCCTGCCCGGCGCGGTAAAATAAAAGATTATTTTGCTGCGGTCGAAATATACTTCCACGTCAACCAGCTTCATATCCAGGTTACGCTCTTTAATGCGCTCGCGGCAGTATTTAAAAGCTTCCTTGAGCAGGGCTTGGTTTTCCTTCTGGCTGTTCAGATCTTCTTCATTGGCCAGTCTGAAAATCGGCTTAAGCTGTTCCTGGGTAAAGCCCTCGGGCAGACTGTCCCTGACCAGGATCACCCTGGCCAGCCCCAAACCTTCCTCGGTTTTGACTATGACCGAATCCCCTTTTTCCACCACAAACGGACTGGACTGAAAATAATATACCTGGCCCTGGTCCCGGAATTTTATCCCTATAACCTGTGTCATGATCCTTTTAACCTTTTTAGTATCTCTCTGGCGGCAAATCTGCCGGCCCCCATGGCCTCAACCACAGTGGCTGCTCCGGTCACAATATCTCCGCCCGCGAAGACCATGGGCATACTGGTCTCTCCTGTGGCTGGATCAACTTCAATATTTCCCCATTTATTCAACTTCAGCTCAGGAGTAACCTGGGTCAACACCTTGTTCGCCCGGGTCCCTACGGCCATTATGGCCAGATCGGTTTCCAGCTCGAATGTTTCGCCCTGCACTGGAACCGGTCTTCTGCGGCCGCTGGAATCAGGCTCGCCCAGCTCCATTTTCTGCAGAAGGACTTTATTCAGCCTCCCTTTTTCATCAGCTGAAAAAGAAAGAGGCGAAGACAGTATTTCCAGCTCTATGCCTTCTTCCAGGGCGTGTTCCAGTTCTTCCAGGCGGGCCGGCATTTGATCCTTGGTGCGGCGATAAACCACGCGTACACTGGACGCGCCCTGTCTGTACGCGGTTCTGGCCGCGTCCATGGCCACGTTGCCCCCGCCGATAACCACAACCTTGTCCCCTCTGGGAGCCGGTGTATCATATTCAGGAAATTTATACGCGTGCATGAGATTAATCCTGGTCAGATATTCATTTGCTGAATAAACTCCCACCAGATTTTCCCCTTCCAGATCCATAAACCGGGGAAGCCCGGCTCCAACTCCAATGAACACGGCCTTGTAGCCTTCCTGGAACAGATCTTTGAGGGTCATGCTCATGCCGGCTACAAAATTGCATTTGAAATCAACCCCCATATTGTCCAGGGAGTCCACTTCTCTTTTGACCACTGATTTAGGCAGCCTGAATTCAGGTATGCCGTACGTCAGAACCCCGCCTGGGGAATGCAGGGCTTCAAAAATTGTTACCTTGATCCCCCGGGCTGCCAGGTATCCTGCCAGGGTCAGGCTGCTGGGGCCTGAGCCCAGGGCTGCCACCTTAAGATTTTCATCAGGCTGCTGACACTCCAGAAAACCTGTTTCTTCTTCGCAGGAATTGCGGGCGTAAAAATTGTCGGCCACAAACCTCTCCAGCCTGCCTATGGCAATAGGCTGACCGGTGGGCCGCAGTTTGCAGGCCCCCTCGCACTGATTTTCCTGGGGACAGACCCGGCCGCAGACAGCCGGAAGGCTGTTGGTATCCTTGATTACCTTGAAAGCCTCCTGGAAGTTTTCTTCAGCCACCAGGCGGATAAATGACTTGCAGTCCACTTCCACAGGGCACCCTTTCTGGCAGGTGGGCTTTTTGCATTGCAGACATCTTCGGGCCTCTGTGACGGCTTCCCCGGCCTGATAACCCAAAGCAACCTCAGAAAAAATCCGTCCTCTTTTTCCCGGATCCAGTACGGGCATGGCGGTTCTGGGCTTAATCCTGGTTTTTTTCTTTTTGGTCATGAGCCCTTGACCTTATTAAACAGTTCCATTGATAATTGTTCCTGGTCCTGGTAAGCCGCCAGCCTGTTCATGAGTTCATCAAAATCCACCTGAAAGGCATCGAATTCAGGACCGTCAACGCACGCAAAGCGGGTTTCTCCGCCGATGCTTACCCTGCAGGCCCCGCACATGCCCATGCCGTCGATCATAATGGAATTAAGACTGACCACTGTTCTGACATCAAATGGTCTGGTAACCCGGGCTACCGCTTTCATCATGGGCACCGGCCCCACTGCCACTACTTCCTGGACCAAAGGGTTTTCACGCAGATATTTTTCCAGAACTTCAGTCACAAAGCCCTTGTGCCCCATGGTTCCGTCATCAGTTGCCACCAGCACTCTTGCAGATATCTTTTCCAGTTCCGGCCTGAATAACAGAAGATCCTTGCTTCTGGCCCCGATGATCGAAGTAACCTCATTGCCCGCCTCAAAATTACCCTTGGCAATATGGTGCATTGCCGCGATGCCTGTACCGCCTCCCACACACACGACCTCGCCCTGGCGCTTTATTTCAGTTGACTTACCCAGAGGCCCGCATAAATCCAGAATCACATCCCCTTTATCAAAAGTATCCAGCAAGGCCGAAGTTTTACCCACCACAAGATAAACAATAACAATTGTACCGTTTTCAGGGTCTTTGTCCGCTATGGTCAGGGGAATGCGTTCTCCTTTTTCCGTAAGCCTTAACACCACAAAGTTACCGGGTCGGGCGTTTCTGGCTATATGCGGGGCAAAAATGGTCATCTCGCTGACCTTTTCCGGAATAAGAATTCTTTTGTTAAGTATCTTATTAATCATGATTTTCTGATAATTCCCAAACCTCCAGCCAGAAAATACTTGCCTGGAGCTATAAAATAGTTATAAAATAAACCTGATTCAACCAACTTTTATTTACAGGATCATGACTCTGATTACCGGTTCCTCATTTCAAAACCCTGTCCAGCAGTACGCCCGGGTGGAAAACAAAACTTCCGGGTCAATACACAGGCACGAGACAGCAAAAGTCAGTTCCGTACAGAAAAGCACTGGTTTCAGATGGAAAAACCTGGGCATAGAATACCAGACTGAGGACATTCATGTTCAACCCGGAACCAGAACCGCCAGAACCTTTATTCATGAAATGCGTGAAGCCCGGGAAATTCAATCCCTTACCAGCCACAAGACCAGTCAGAATTTCAGCCGGCATTACGGACCCCACCACCCAAGATCAGCAGCCACTGCCTACGAAGCGCAAGCCAGGATTCCTCTGGATTATTCACGCCCCATGCTCAATATGGCTGTCTAGCAGCGTGTTGAAAAAGTCCTTATTCCACTGGCTGTTCAAAAATT
>JBKHCI010000006.1:0-37546 GCA_046541915.1 Desulfonatronovibrio sp.
CAAATGGTTAAAGGATTTTGATTAAGTCCGCCTAAGTCGCTCAGACAGTTTGCGGCCCTTTTGTCAAACCCCGAAACCCGCATAAGCAATAAGTTCGAAAATACCAGCTTCACGTATTCAAAATCACACATAAAAACGGCTGCTGATACTTAAAATTTTAAAATCCATTAACTCCGGCCTGGAAATCATGAAAAAGAAAAAACAGATCAGAACCATTGAGTCCCTGCATGATCCGGCGGATCTGGGTTTAAAACCCCTTGAATCCCTTGATCCTGACCAGATAAACGATTTTGACGAACTCCTTCAGGCCATGTCCAAAACCTCTTTTAATGGCCGCAGCCTGGGAGAGGCCCTGGACGTGATGGAGGAAATGATCAGTGACCCTGACTGCCTGGTGGTGGGTACTTTTTCCGGGGCCATGACAGTGGCCAAGATGGGAACAATTATCTGCAAGATGATTGATCAGGGCTGGCTGGATGTAGTGATTTCCACGGGAGCGTTAATGGCTCACGGATTTATTGAATCCATCGGCCTCAAACATTATAAATATGAAAAAGACCTTATGGACGACAAGGAACTTTTTGTCCATGGCTTCAACCGGGTATACGACACATTGGAGCCTGAAATCAATTTCATTCGCGCTGAAGACATTATCCACCAGGTAATGAAGGAAATCAAAAAAGACGAAATTCTGTGTTCAGAGCTCATCTGCAGTAAAATCGGCAGATACCTGGCGGAAAATACTGAAGGAGCCGGGATACTTAAAAGCGCTTACAACAAGAATGTGCCGGTCTATATACCTGCCTTTACAGACTCTGAACTGGCCCTGGATATCGCCACTCATATCCTGAGAGAAAACAGCGCTTCACTGGAAAGCGAAGATTTTGCAGCTCTTCCCTATCCATTCAACCCCTTTCATGATCTCTTCAGCTATACCAGGAAAATTGCCGGCAGCAAAAAAATCGGGCTTTTCACTATTGGCGGAGGAGTGCCTAGAAACTGGGCTCAGCAGGTTGGTCCGTTCATGGAAATAGCCAACCAGCGCATAGATGACATGGAACTGCCCCTGCGCAGATTTCAGTACGGAGTCAGAATCTGTCCAGAACCTGTTCACTGGGGGGGATTGTCGGGATGCACGTATCAGGAGGGTGTTTCCTGGGGAAAATTTGTTCCCGGAAGTCAGGGTGGAAAATATGCTGAGGTATATTCGGATGCCACTATTGCCTGGCCCATCTTAATCAAAGGACTGCAGCAGAGGCTGGCCAAAAAGAAATATTAATTATTCGCAGCTGTTTCCTGTTCTAAACGATCAGCCACAAAATTCAAGGTCAACCCGGGTTGAGCGATGGATTGATAAGCAGTTAAAAATTACTGCCCGTGCTGCTCAACCCACTGGACAGCCATCTTGAAATCCAGACTGCCGCTGTAAACAGCTCTTCCTGTTATGGCTCCTTCCAGCCCCTTTGAGACCAGGGGATATAGTTGAATGATATCTTCCAGAACCGACACTCCCCCGGCAGCAATCACCGGCTTTGAAGTCAGATCCAGAACTTTTTCCAGGGCATCCAGGTTCACTCCGCTTTGCATTCCGTCTCTGGATATATCTGTGTACACAAAAAAAGCACACCCCATATTATCAAGGACCGGGACAACTTCTTCAACCCTGAGTCCTGTATCCGCAACCCAGCCCCGTGACTTGAGCAGTCCGTCACGAGCGTCCAGAGACACCCCGACCCTGCCAGGAAACTCAGCGCACATATCCGCCAGAAGGCTCTGATTTTCCAGGGCCATGGTCCCGATGATAAGTCGCTCTACTCCAGCCTCAAAATAAGCCGCGGCTGTATCCATATCTCTGATGCCTCCACCCAGCTGAACCGGTATGGAAACTCTGCTGCAAATGGCACTGACAAGCTCTCTGTTCACGGGTTCACCGGAAAAAGCTCCATCCAGATCCACGACGTGCAGCCATCTGGCGCCCAGACGCTCCCAGTGCTCAGCCATGGCACAGGGATCAGGGGAAAAAACTGTGACTTCATTTTCCAGTCCCTGCCGAAGCCTTACGCACTGGCCGTTTTTGATATCAATGGCTGGAAACAAAATCATAATCCAAGCTCCCTTACTCCTTGCTGCAAACCTTCCCTGGCAAGTTCGCGCGCGGAAATCCATTTGGCTCCCCGTTTGAAAAACTGACCTGCTCCCAGAATATTTTCACTCAGTGACAATTGTCTTTCATCAAATAAAAATCTGTCCATTATTAATTCTTCAACATTAATAAGGTTTAACTCCAAAGTCACTTTAGCAGGCCGTTCAACTCCCAGTTCTCCTCCCTTTCTTTCCTGCCAGTCAAACAGAAAAGGGACCAGGATATAATCAGCAGGCACACATCTGCCTACCTGAACCCAGTAATGAAAGGCAGAGCCAGGATCTGTGCCGTGGGAAACAAGCTTTTCACACTGTTCAAGCAATCTGGGTCCAACTATGGTGTATTTACTTTGAGAGGTGAATCCCGCCAGATCAGCGTTGAGTTTCGCGATAATATCTTCATCAACCCTGTCTTTTCCAGCGACTATATGATTATTTATCATCTGCCACTGGTGCGCTGGCTGGGTAAAGCCTGCCACCGCCACCACAGCTTCATCCAATGGATCAGAAACCGGTTTCTTGGGGGCGCAGGAAAAAAGCACAAGAGACAAAACCAGTAATAAAAATATTTTTTTCATGTCAATCCAGTGCTCCTTTAGTACTTAAAATGCCGGACCTGCTTTGAACAACGGCCTGCCTCAGAGCCATTCCCACTGCCTTGAAAGCTGACTCCAGAAGATGATGTGAATTAGTACCGTAATGGAAAAGAATATGCAGATTCAGTTTTGCGTTAAAGGCAAAAGACTTGAAAAACTCCCTCCAGATATCTTTTTCCTGGCCCGCAACTGTTTGCGGTAAAAGATCATCTCCCTGGTAAACTAAAAAAGGTCTTCCTGAAATATCAACTATGGCTTCAGCCATTGATTCGTCCATGGGGATCCTGGACCAGCCCACCCTGTTTATGCCGGTTCTTGGGCCAATGGCCTCTGCAAAGGCCTGTCCCAGACAAATGCCGATATCTTCCAGACTGTGATGCGCGTCAACTTCCATGTCACCCTGGCATGTTATGTTCAAACCCATCCCTGCCCAGTGGCTCATAAGATCCAGCATGTGGTCGGCAAATCCGAAACCGGTAACTATTTTGTTTTTTTCTGCTGCCAGGTCCAGATTCAGATCAATATTAATTTCTGTTTCTCTGGTTTCCCTGGTTATGGTTGCTTTTCTCATTTGCTGCTCCGGAACGCGGGTTGATTATTCCTGCTCTTGATCCTTCTTATCCTTCCTGTCTTTTTTTTCTGTCTTTTCTGAGTCCCTGGTCTTTTTTTCTCTTCCCCAGATATAGGCAACAAGTATACCCAGCTCATAAAGGATTATCAGAGGGCCGGACATCAGCACCTGACTGATAATATCCGGCGGTGTAAGAAAGGCTGAAACAACAAAGGCCAGAAGAATAGCGTACTTTCTTTGCTTTCTAAGGCCTTTGGAATTAACAATGCCCAGTCTGGCCAGAAAAAATATGAACAAAGGCAGCTCAAAAGCCAGACCAAAGGCAAATAGAAGTTTAATGGAAAAACTGAGATATTCTCGAAGCGAAGGCATGGGCTGAATCATTTCCGTGGCAAAACCCATGAAAAACTTAAACCCAATAGGGAATACAATAAAATATCCAAAAAGAGCGCCGGCAACAAAGAAAAAAGCTGAAAAGAAAGCTATGGGGATCATAAACTTCTTTTCAGTATCATAGAGCCCCGGCCCTACAAATCTCCATATCTGGTAAAAAATATACGGACTGGCCAGGAATATGCCGGCCACAAAAGAGACTTTAAGATAGGTAAAAAAGGCTTCAGGCAGAGAGGTAAAAATCATGGTGCTGTCAGGAGGCAAAACCTTGAGCAGCGGATCCATGAGTAAGGCAAAAAGATCTTCCTTAAACCCGTAACAGGCAAGAAACCCAATAAACGCACCAATAATGGCCCTGAAAAGTCTTTTTCTCAACTCTTCAAGGTGTTCGGTAAATGTCTGGGCTTCCTGCTCGGCTCCGGAGTTTTTCTCTTTGCCGTCTGTATCTTCAGCGCTCATTGAGAAGCCTCGTTCTTCTTGTCAATTGAAGGGTCAAGGTCTGATGATTTTTTGTCATTTTCCACTTCAGGACTGTTGCCGGTGGCTTCCTCTTCCGGAGAGTGACTTTCCTGGGTGGCCTTTTTGGCCATCTCCTGTCTTATTTTCTTCTTGGCCCTGGTTTCTTCCTCCCTGTCCACCTCCATTTCAATAGTCCTTTTGACATCAGTGGAAACCCGTCGGAATTCAGCCAGGGTCTTGCCAAGGGACTTGGCAATCTCAGGCAGCTTTTTTGGTCCTAAAACCAAAAGCGCCACGACCATGATCACTATTATTTCGGTTGTGCCTATTCCAAACATTTAATTTATTCCCATTCAATTGTACTGGGAGGTTTGGATGAAATATCAAAAACCACCCGGTTTACTCCACGTACTTCATTGATTATCCGGTTGGAAATACGGGCCAGGATTTCCGGAGGGATCCTGCTCCAGTCGGCAGTCATGGCATCTACACTTTCCACCATGCGCAGGGCAATGACGTTTTCGTAAGTCCTTTCATCTCCCATAACTCCAACTGACTTCAAAGGCAGAAGAACAGCAAACCCCTGCCATATCTTCCTGTACCAGTCTGAGGCATGGAGTTCATTTTGAACAATGCGGTCTGCCTTGCGCAGAATATCCAGACGTTCAGCGGTTACCTCCCCGATAATTCTTATGGCCAGACCGGGTCCTGGAAAAGGATGTCTCCAGACAAAAACATCAGGTATACCAAGCTCAACAGCAACCTTGCGCACCTCATCCTTGAACAGCTCTCTCAAAGGCTCTACCAGCTTGAGTTTCATTTTTTCAGGCAGACCGCCCACATTATGATGACTTTTAATCACGGCGGAAGGACCTTTAAAAGAAACGCTTTCAATTACATCGGGGTATAATGTTCCCTGAGCAAGCCATTTTACTCCGGGTATTGCTCCTGCTTCCTCATCAAAGACTTCAATAAAGGTATGTCCGATGATCTTTCTCTTCTTTTCCGGGTCTTCTACACCTTCAAGTTTAGACAGAAAACGCTCCTGGGCCTGCACATACTTCAGGTTCAAATCAAAATGTTCCCCCAAAGTTTCCACCACTTCCTCGCCTTCGCTCTGTCGAAGCACCCCGTTGTCAACCAGAATGCAGTGAAGCTGCTTGCCTATGGCTTTGTGCAGAAGTACGGCCACTACAGTGGAATCAATCCCTCCGCTCAAGCCGCAGACCACGTGTTCATCTCCTATGGCCCGGCGCATGTCTGAAATGGCACCTTCAATAAACGAGCTCATGGACCAGTCAGGCTTTAAACCGGCCACCTTGAACAGGAAATTATGCAGTATCATGAAGCCTTCTTCTGTGTGAGCCACCTCAGGATGAAACTGCACCGCGTATATGTTCTTTGAGCTGCTGCCGATGGCCGCGATATCCACGCTGGCGGTTCTGGCAAGCACTTCAAAACCAGGAGGAGGAGCAAGAACGGTATCACCGTGGGACATCCAGACAGTAAGCCTTTCCTTATCCTGAAAAGTATCCCATAAAGGACACTGGCGGACAAATTCAAGGGAGGACCGTCCATATTCTCTTTTGTCCGAAGGCTCTACAGAACCTCCAAAAGTAGAGGCTATGAGCTGCATTCCGTAGCAGATACCCAGGACAGGCAGCTCAAGATCAAAAAACGCAGGATCAACCTGGGGGGAGTCAGGAGACCAAACACTTGCCGGACCACCTGAAAGAATAAGTGCCGATGGCTTCAGGGATTTCAGTTCATCCAGGCTGATGGTACAGGGATGAATCTCGGAATAAACCCCGGCTTCTCTTATTCTGCGGGCTATCAGCTGAGTATACTGAGACCCGTAATCAACAATTATGACTTTGCTTTGCACCTGCATGTGAACATCCTGCCGGGTTAGTAATTTTCGATTCGGTAATTAGGGGCTTCTTTGGTAATAATAACATCATGAACATGGCTTTCTTTATATCCTGCCGCCGTCATCTTGAGAAATCTGGCCTTGAACTGAAGGGCCTTGATATCGGCGCATCCCACGTATCCCATTCCGGAACGCAGACCTCCAATAAGCTGATAAATGGTTTCCCCGGCCTGCCCCTTGAAAGGCACTCTGCCTACAATCCCTTCAGGAACCAGTTTGTTGCTCCTGTCCTGAAAATAACGGTCGGAACTGCCTTCCTTCATGGCATCTATGGAACCCATGCCGCGGTATATCTTGTACGTTCTGCCCTGATACAGGATAGTTTCCCCGGGACTTTCCTCTGTCCCCGCGAGCATGCTGCCCATCATTACAGAATCAGCACCGGCAACAATAGCCTTGACCACATCGCCTGAGAATTTGACTCCCCCATCAGCAATAACGCACCTGTTCTTTTCCCTGCAGGCCCTGGACGCCTCCATTATGGCGGTAACCTGGGGCACTCCCACCCCAGCCACTATCCTGGTGGTGCATATGGAACCCGGACCTATGCCGACCTTAACCGTATCCGCTCCCGCGTCCACCAAGGCCTTGGCTCCTTCATAGGTGCCCACATTCCCGGCAATAAGCTGAGCGTCAGGAAACGCGCCTCTCAGTTCTTTCAACGAGTTGATTATATTTCTGGAATGCCCATGGGCTGAATCCAGGACAATAAAATCGGCCCCGGTCTTAAGCAAAGACTCCACCCTGGCTTCCTTGTCGCTGCCCACACCTACCGCGGCTCCGACCCTGAGTCTGCCCATATCGTCTTTACAGGCATTGGGATATTTTTTTATTTTTTCAATGTCCTTGATGGTGATCAGGCCTTTAAGTCTGTTGCCTTCTTCAACTACCAGCAGTTTTTCTATCTTATTCTGCTGCAGTATCTGCTTGGCTTCCACAAGTGTAGTCCCCACCGGCACGGTGACCAGGTTTCTGCTGGTCATGACTTCTCTGACCCGGGTGGAAAGGTCATGCACAAACCGTACATCCCTGTTGGTTACAATGCCTACCAGCTCATTATTGCGGATTACCGGCAGGCCTGATATCCTGTAATCAGACATAAGATTCAGAACATGATCAACACTGTCGTCAGGCGATACCGTAACCGGGTCTACTATCATTCCGCTCTCGGATTTTTTTACCTTTTCAACCTCTACTCTCTGGCGGTCAATACTCATATTTTTATGAATTACCCCCACTCCTCCGCTTCTGGCCATGGAAATAGCCATTCTGGCCTCGGTAACAGTATCCATGGCAGCGCTGAGCAGCGGAATGTTCAAGGAAATCTCGGGAGTCAGCATGGTGGAAAGATCAACCTGATCAGGCAGAACCTCGGAATATGCCGGCATGAGCAATACATCATCAAATGTCAGTCCCGGCCCCCAAATCTTATCCATCACATCCTCCTTAAACTAAAAAAAATATATTTAATTTACTTTTGCTTGCAACTAAAACTTAATTTTTTATAATATCCGCAAGTTGATATAACTGTCAAACAAAGCATTCAAGCAATCCCTGTCCTTAAAAAATCAAGAGGCCTCATCCGGGCTTACAGCCGGACTTTCAAGTTCTTCTTTTACCCTTTCCATAAGCTGGGGATTATCAGGGGCTATTTCCAGTATTCTTTGAAAATGCTGCCTGGCCCTGTCTGGATCATTCAGGTAATACTTATAAATTATGCCCAGATTAAAATGACTTCGGAAATTATCTTCATCCATCTCCAGAAGGGTTTCAAAGTATTCAACCGCCTCTGAATGACGTTCCATCTGAAAAAGAGTGAATC
Source organism: Desulfonatronovibrio sp. (assembly GCA_046541915.1). Lineage (GTDB taxonomy): Bacteria > Desulfobacterota > Desulfovibrionia > Desulfovibrionales > Desulfonatronovibrionaceae > Desulfonatronovibrio. The sequence continues at coordinate 7,914 of JBKHCI010000006.1, forward strand.
CGGCCTGATTCAGGGCCAGTTCATTTGCAGGCTCAATGTCCAAAATTCTTCTCCAGAATGAATAAGACCTTTCCCAGGCTTCCATGAGCATAAAGACATGAGCCAGTTCAGTAAGGGCCTCAACATTTTGGGGATTTTCTTCCACCTCGGCCATTAGAGCCGTCACCTCGGCCATCATGGCCTGATCCTGTCCGGCTGGAGCGCTTCTGGATTCAACCGTAATACCTGGTTCCTGTATTCTACTCCATAAAGACGCAGCAAACATGGCCGCCAGACAAATTATGGCCAGAAGGGCCACACTTTTCTGCATAGTCCGGGGGGAAATAATACTATAACTCATCCGCGCTGCTCTCCAATTGCCTGATTTTAAGCTCAAGCTTATTTTGTTCAATAGCCAGATAACAGAGATAACCGCCCAGACCCAGCCAGACAGCTATATTGCTGATAATCAGATATACCATAAATACCACCGTTTTTGATTTATTCAAAAGAGAGATTTTCAACACCCGGTTAATACACAAACAGGTTTTTGACTCTGTCTTTAATATCCAGACATCTGAGCCGGTAAAGGATAATCCCGGCAGTCAGAAAGCCCCAGACAACAACACATACAATTACCGTGGTAACCATTTCAGGCTCCAGTCCGCCTCCGCGCGATCCAAAAACCGCCGGATGGATGCTTCTCCACAGTCGGGCGGACAGAAAAACAAGAGGCACATTAAGAAAGGCCACCACTCCAAGTACCGCACACACCACCCTCATCTTCTGGGGGTTTTCAATGGATTGTCTCAAGGCGAGATAACCGGCGTATATAAACCACATGATCAGGGTAGTGGAAAGCCTGGGATCCCATGTCCACCATGTGTTCCAGGCTGCCTTAGCCCAGAGAGAACCGGTTGCCAGGGCCAGGGCGCTGTATAAAAGGCCTGCTTCAGCCCCGGCCTGGGCCAGCCTGTCCATAACCGGCTTTTTAGTTGCAAGAAAAAGAACACTGGCACAAAACACAACAAAAAAACTGATCAGCGCCCACCAGGCCAGAGGAAGATGAAAATAAAATATCTTCTGCAATATGCCCATGCTGGCTTCAATGGGAGCATATACCCAGATAAAATACTGAGCTGCAGCCAGTCCCAGGGCTCCCAGAACCGCCAGAACAGGGATTATTCTTGTTAGAATTGAATCATCAGACATTATATTTTCCATAAAATTAGCTTTTAATCTTCCTGATTATCTTAATAACCCGGCAACTCGACAATAATTACGATTCAACAGCATAATCCCTGCATCAATATTCATTATAGACAAAAGGAAACAGAATAATGGCCACTCCTGTAAAAACCGCCCCAAAGGCAAAAGCTATTCCAATCCATGAACCAATACTGTCATCGTCAGGAGCGCCAAACAAGTGAGCACACATCCTTATCCCGGCCAGCAGCAAAGGAACAAGCAAAGGAAAGATAACCACGCTAAGCAGAGAATCCCTGGATGCGTGGCCCTGAGAAACGCTTCCCAGGAGAGAACCAATAGCCACCAGTCCCCAGTCAACCAGAAGAATCATTCCAAGAAAGGCCCACCAGTCTGTAATACTTTCCTGCCCGAGAAAAACAATAATAGCCGGCACAAAAATAAGTTGAGCCAGAATCAGCAGGATCAATCCTGAAAAGGCCTTGCTCATCCATATATACTGCAGGGGCATGGGTGAAAGCAAAAGCCCCACTCTGGCCTGGTTGGTCTCCTCCAGGGAGTAAAGCGTATTAAAGACAAGTATCAGGGCAAAGCTTGTAGCCAGCCAGAATATCGAAGCAGCTGCCTGAGCCGATACTTCCTCGCCAATGGGAACCGAAAGACTGAAAACAAAAATCAGGATCAGGCCAAGAAGAACAGGCTGAATAATCCCTGACTTGTCCGCAAGGATCAGTGTAAGATCCTTTGAGGTTAAACATAAAAATCTAATGTTCAACAGCATTATCCATGGACCAGGATCTGTAATCCCGGGTTGATCCGTAAAAAACCTGTTTTTTATCTCTGAGAAAAAGAACTCTGTCAGTCAGGCCGAGATCCTCTTCCAGAGTATGGCTCACCCAGACCACTGCTGCTCCGTTCCCGGCACTTCTCTTGATCTCCCGGCGTAAAAACTTTCTGGAATCCTGGTCCAGGCCAGTACCTGGCTCATCCAGAAGCAGAAAATCAGGCTTCAGCAGCAAAACCCTGGCCAGACTGAGACGCTGAGCCATGCCCCTGGAAAAATGCCCGGCCTTTTCCAGGGCAAATGTTTTAAGCCCTGCTGTGTCTAAAACCTGCAGGCAATGCTCATCATCCGCAGGCACACTATACACCCTGGCCCAGAATTTCAGGTTATCAAGAGCTGAAAGACCGGAATACACAAAAGTATCATGTCCCAGGAAAGCGGTCCGGTCTTTGGAGACATTACGTTCTATCCTGCCTCTGGAAGGGCTGATCAGGCCGGACATGATCTTTATAAGAGTAGTCTTGCCGGCTCCGTTGGGACCGGCCACAACAGTAACAGTACCAGACTCGGCCACAAAATCTACATTTTTAAACACCAGTCTCTGGTCAAAAAAATGGGTTATCCGCTCAAGCTTGAGCAGAAAAGAATCTGAAGAAGAACTATTTGGCATTTATATTCAAAGTTGAAGGTACCATACAAAAGAAACAGATTACTCCTGAGTTGGCTCAGTTTTTCTGACCCTCACCCTGCCCATTATCAAAAGGGTTGCCAGACACACAATTATGCTCCCGATCCATATCCAGTTTATCAGCGGGGTAATATTAAGTTGTAATGTAAGGGTCTGCTTCTGGTCAAAGGCCAGAATGGTCGAGTATATCTCATTGCCCAGAGAAGGAATAACAGAGACCTCGGAATAAGGAGACTCAAAATTACGGTAAAGCTTGCGCTGAGGTTTGAGCTGGCCAATCTGCTTTCCATCCCTGGATACATTAATCCTGGCTTCATATATGGCAACTCCGGGAGTAACTATCTCTTCAAAATCCACATAATGAAACTCATACTGATCAATAACCGTTTTGTCGCCTTTGGGTATAACCACTTCACGGCTCTCCTGAAAAGGTCCGGAAAAAGCTACGCCAAGCACAATCATGGCAATGCCCGCGTGCAGAAGATAAACTCCCCAGCCTGCACGCTTTTTTCTGACATGGGAATTCAGGATTATATACAAAAGCAGGGAGAATATCCCGGCCACTCCTGAGGCAGCTGCCGCAAGAGGCATGAAAAGCCTTATTCCGCCTATCCACAGCCCCGCAATGGTGGCAATAAAGACCAGGCAGACAACAAGAAAGCTGTTTTTATCAGCCAGTCCCTTTTTCCAGTTAAACCAGGGGCAAAAACACAGCAAAACAGCCATGAGAGTAAACAGGGGCAGACAGACCCTGTTGTAAAAATCCGGCCCCAGTCCTATGGGATTGGAAGTCCATATCCGGGAGATAACCGGCCACATGGTTCCCATGGCAACAATTATGGCCAGGGCCAGCAATAGCCAGGCAGTTACGATCATCATGCCCTGCTTGCTCCAGAAATTATCCACTGCCTTTTTATCTCCCTGAGCTGTCAGGGCAACAAATAGAGCAAACACAAGACTGACAGCAATAAGAAATATCAGGGGCAAACCAAGTCCTGTTCCCCCAAAAGTATGCAATGAATCTATTACATTGCTTCTTACCAGAAAAGTGGCAAAGAAACAGGTAATAAGGCTCAGACAAATAAGAATCAGATTTGAACGGTGCAGTGTGTTGCGCTGTTTGCCTATCATGGCGGTATGCAGAAACGCGGTGCTGACCAGCCAGGGAATCAGGGAAGCGTTTTCAACCGGATCCCATGCCCAGTAGCCACCCCAGCCAAGTTCCATATAGGCCCACCAGCCCCCCAGGAGGATGCCTCCCCCAGTGAGCATCAGCCAGGCAAAAAGGACCCAGTTACGGCTCTGAAAAAGCCAGGATCTTTGATCTCCTGTAATCCATCCGGCCAGGGCAAGACACGCTGGCAGGGTAAATCCGGCATAACCAAGAAAGGTCATGGGAGGATGAAAGATCATGCCGATATTTTGAAGCAGAGGGTTAAGGCCGCTGCCTGATACCGGAGCGGGGTCCATAATCAGAAAAGGATTGCTCGGACCTGTCAGCATCAGCAGAAAAAATGCCTGGACCATGAATAAAAATCCCCAGAAAAACCCCTTGGTCCTGCCTGGAAGATTTTTATAAACCGGAGAAAAAAGCCAGATAAAACCCATGATCACAATGGCCCATAACCAGAACAGCATTGATCCGGCCTGTCCTGCCCAGAAGGCCGATATCCTGTAGCCCTGGGGCAAAAAATCATCAGTGTATCGGTACACGTATGAAAACGAATAATCCTTCATGAGAAGGGCCTGCAAAAGGATTAAAGAACCCAGGGTAACCAGCACAAACACAGCTGTCTGGCTTTTTTCCATCCAGGCCAGGGATCTTAGCTGTTTATCCGGACCCGACTTAACAGCTTCCCAGAAAAAGGCCGCGCCCACTACCACGCAAATCAAAAGCGACACAAGAAGGGTAAAAAAACCGATATATTGCATTTGCTTGTCCCGTAATTATCAAATTATTAATAAAAAAAGGATGGCACCACGTCCATCCTTCACAATATGTCGAAAAACTTTAAACAGGTATGCTGCTGCCGTTCTGCTGCTTTATAAGTTACGGCCTGTCGTAGGGCACATTATCTGGATGCTCTTTTTCACCAGACCCGGCGTCTGACTCATATTTGGAAGCGCATTTAGTCATGAGTGAAGAAGCCATAAATACATTATTTTCCGGATTGATGCCTCCTTCCACAACGACTTCAACCCCGGGCGCGAAAAGATCGGGGATAGCGCCCGCGTATCTGACTCTGATAATCTTGCTCCTGTCCTCTTTATCCTGGAGATTGAAAACAACACCCAGGGCATCATCGTCTTTCACCAGATCGCTCTTGCCCACTGTACCAAAAAGCCTGGCTCTCTCCAGGCTATGAGTATCCATGGCCAGGGCTTCGGATACTTCCAGAAAATATGTACTGTTCTGGGACAGGCTGGTCACCATGAGATAGCCCACCCCTGAAAAAATAAGCAAAAAAGCGATAATATACACCACTTTGGAATTCTTTTTATCGGACATTTAAACCTCTTGATCTTTATTCGAAAAGAGACACATATATAACAATGGTTTCAAGCCGGTTGAGAAATTAAAATTGTAATCACAATTGAAACATTGTTCAACATTTAATTTTGCCGTCAACCTTTAAGATTTAAACACAGGCAATGGACAGGACCGTCTGGCAGTTCCAGGTTCAGGACCTATTTCTGTTCTCTGTGACTGATGAGCTGCTTCCGTCTCTGTCTTGCGAGTTCACGCATATCCTCCACTTCATCGGTCTCATCCACGATCTCCTTACCCAGAATTTCTTCAAGAACATCCTCCAGGGTAACCAGACCGGCTGTTCCTCCGTATTCATCAATAACAATAAACAAATGCATCCTTGATTCCAGAAATTTAATCAGCAGCCGGTCCAGGGCCATGGTCTCCACCACAAAATTAACCGGTTTCATCAGGGTTTCAAGCATGACATCATCCTGATCATTGGCCAGGGCTTCCAGAACTTCTCTGCGATACACAATGCCCACTATCTCTTCTGGATCACCATTCTCATAGACAGGTACCCGGCTATGCGGCCAGATGGCTTTGTGCTGCCTGGATTCTGCTACTGTCATCTGGCAGGGAAGAGAAAAAACCACCATTCTGGGCGTCATTATATCCTTGACTATTTTTTTATCCAGAGAAAGTATGTTCTGGATGGAAAGCTCTTCGTAAGGTTTTATAATACCTGACTTCCTGGTCATGCTGATCATGGCCAGAAGATCCTCTTCTGAAGTACCGGGCCCGTGTTTCTGTTTTTCAATAAGACTGATAATGGCCTTGCAGACAAAAATAATGGGTGACATAATCCAGATCAGGGCCTGCAAGGGCTCAGCCATCACCGTTGCCACAGGACGGTTATAAATCACCCCCAGGGTCTTGGGTATAATCTCAGAAAATATAAGTATGGTCAGAGTAAAGACAATAGTGAAATAGACAAGATTCTGAGATCCAAACACGTTGGCTGCCGCGACTCCGGCAACGGCAGCTCCTGCGGTATTGGCTATGGTATTCAGGGTAAGAATCGCGGCTATGGGCTGGTCGATTTTAAGGCGGAGGGCCGAAAGCACGTAACCGCTTTTGCGGTTTTTTTTCTTTAAACTTTCAATGTAGCTCCAGGGAACAGAATATAATGCGGCCTCTGCTAATGAACAAAAAGCCGAGATAATAACCGCCAGAGAAAAGGCAATAATCAGTTCCCACATATTGTGGTGCTTCTATCAGAAGGATTGACGTCTAGCAAGCATAAAGATTAAGAAACCGGAATATGCCCGCTAAATGCAGTCAGACATTAAAGAGGTGGACAATCTTGAGTATAAAACATCTATCCACTCATGGACAGCCGTTAAATTCAGGCCGGAATCTATGCTGAACAATTACAATATAAAAAATATTTTCCTGGACCGGGACGGCACGATAATCCAGGACATGCACTACCTGCACCATCCTGATCAGATAATGCTTATTCCCGGAGCTGCCGGCGCCATGAAAGAAATGAACGAACTTGGCCTGAAAATATTTCTGGCAACCAACCAAAGCGGTATAGGACGCAATTATTTTACTGAAGAAGAGTATCATCTGGTCCAGGAAAAACTGCTTGGCCTGCTTACAGAAAAAGGCATCAAGATTTCAGGCTGCGCGTTCTGTCCTCACAGTCCGGATGACCACTGTGACTGCCGCAAGCCGGCCACGGGCATTTGGAAAAGACTGTCCGCTGAACATGATTTAAGACCGCAGCAGACCGTGATGGTCGGAGACAAAAAATCAGATATACTCTTTGCCCGGAACAGCGGTTTTGCAGCCTGCGCCCTTGTTCTGACCGGTCAGGGGGAAAAAAATATGACAGATTTCGGAATTGACCGGTATCCGGAGCCCTGGTTTGAGCCGGAACCACACCCCTTGAACCCAAGCGTTGTGGCCAAAGATATATATTCAGCCTGGAACTGGATCAAACAAAGGTTCATTGATGTCAATTAAACGTATCGGAATCTGGCAGACCGCCTTCCTGGGCGATGCCGTTCTGACCCTGCCTCTTTTGCAGACCCTTGCCCGGTCTTTTCCTGACGCAAAGATTTATTTTTTTGTGCGCAAAGGACTAAAACCTTTGTTTGAATCAGATCTGCGCTACAAAACCATAGAATTTGACAAATATGGCCGGGACAAAGGCCTGTCCGGCATTTTCAAAATATCCAGACAAATCAGAAAACTTGGATTCGATCTCTGGATTTCTCCCCACACCAGCCTGCGAAGCGCTGCCATATCTTTTTTCAGCAATGCCCAAACCAGCATTGGATACAATACCCATCTGCACAATATGTTTGCTTATACACATACAGTACCCAGGCGCTTTTCCGAACTGGATGAGATTGAAAGAATCCTTGAATTACTGACCCCTTTAAAAATCACATCCAGGCAGACCTGGCCTGCCATTGTGCTCCCGGGGAAAGCCAGGCAGCAAGCTGATGGTTTCTGGAAAAAGAATATCCACCAAAAAACCCTGGGCATCCATCCAGGTTCCACCTGGCCCACCAAAAAATGGCCTGAAGAATATTTTGCCAGGATAATCAGCATGGTCCAGGAGCTTGATGATACCCAAGTCATTATTTTTGCAGGACCCGGGGAGGAAAGTATTGTCCGGGATATCAAAGCCAGGCTGAACAGCACGGAGAAAGTAATAGATCTTTCCGGCAGATTAAACCTGCCGGAACTGGCCGCGTATCTGGCAAAACTGGACTGTTATCTGACCAACGACTCCGGCCCCATGCACCTGGCCTGGCCCCAGAATGTGCCCACAATAGCCCTTTTCGGACCCACCACAAAACAGCTGGGGTTTTTCCCCCGGGGCAAAAATTCCACAGTGCTGGAGACAGATCTTCCATGCCGGCCTTGTGGCCTGCATGGCCATAAAACCTGTCCGGAAAACCATCACAAATGCATGCGAGGTATCCTCCCTGAAACAGTGATGTCCGTAATAAAGGAAAAGCTGCATGCCTGATAATTATCTGGTCGTCAGGCTTGGATCCTTTGGCGACGTCCTTCTGACAACCGGAGTCCTGTCCTCCTGGAATACAAACATGGACTGCCGGTTTCATGTAGTAACCAGATCCAGCTATAGCGATATTTTCCTGCATCATCCAGGAGTTGAAAAAGTCATACCGGTCAATGCTGAAAACCTTACCCCCCGGGGATGGTATAATTTCTGCGCTGAATTAAAAAGAAATTATTCTTCCTGGGACTTAATTGATCTCCACGTAAATCTGCGAACTTTTTTTCTAAAACGCGTCTGGCCGCGAAAAACGCATTCATACCCTAAAATGGGGCTTTGCAGGCGTCTGTATGCTGGAACCGGTTGGTCATATTTCAAGAATAAACTTCTGGAAAATAACGTTCCCCAGCGCTACCATGCTGCCCTGCGGGCCGGGCATAAAAAACAATCAGACCTGACTCCGCAATTATTTCTTGAACCGGCTGAAATCAGCCAGGCCCGGGAAAAAATGACTCATGCCGGTCTGAACCGGCAAACCATCTGCATTCATCCCTATGCCACTCACCAGGCCAAGACCTGGCCCGGTGAAAAGTGGAAACAGCTATGTTCTTTGCTTGAAAAAAATGACTACAACTGGATTATTATCGGACAGCATGATTCTGCCTTATATCCTCTGGAGGCCAGAGATTTTACCAATCAGACTTCCATAAGGGAAACAGCTGCAATCATCAGCCATTGCCAGGCTCTTGTCACAGGAGATTCAGGCCCCATGCACCTGGCTTCCGCAGTAAATACGCCGGTAATTGGTCTTTTCGGACCCACCAGCAGGGAATGGGGTTTTTATCCGTCCGGACCAGAAGATGTAATTATTGAATCAGATCTTGCCTGCAGACCATGTTCACTGCACGGAAAAGCCACAGGGAAATGCCGTATCAAATGCATGAAACAGCTGGAACCCCAACAGATTATAAACGCTTTAAACAACAGTCATTAAAGCGCGGTGATTTATACAGTTTTGATGGACTGCTATGTTCTCTTTCTCAGCAACTTAAAGTGTTTATGTAATAAATTCAAAATATTACGGTTTTGCCATACAGATTGCTTCGGTCGCTTTGCTCCCTCGCAATGACAGGTATCGCGCAACCACGTCTGTGGCGACCAGCTGTCATTGCGAGGGAGTCTTTTTACCCTGTTGAATACACGCAGTGTAGGCGCAGCCATTCAACCGGGGCGAGCGCGGCAATCTCTTCTGTTACTCGCAGGTTCGGTCCCGGCCCGCCCCGGCGGAACGCTTTTAAATCCGTAAAAATTATTTTTGCGGGCTTTATCCAAACTCCGGAACCTGCTTTCACAAATTCAGGTCCTACTTGAAAAAACCAGCCCATTGACTTAGCTTAAAACAATGGCCCAAAAAGAAACCTCACAGTTCACTACGGATGAATCCCTGACCTGGTCTTTTGAATTTCAGCCAAGCCATGGTCTTGTCCTGAACATAAAGGGCAGCATCCACTCCCAGAATGTAAGCGGGCTCTGGCAGGAAACAGAGAAAAAACTTGCCCCTTCTGAAGTCCGGAGCCTGATAGTTAATGCGGAAGATATTAATTATCTGGACATGAGCGGCCAGGCTTTTTTATTGCGGTTTACCCGCTTGATGGAACAAAAGAAAGGGCAGGCTGAAATTCTTGGACTGCGTAAGGATTTCCAGGATATGTATGAGCAGCTGTCCTGCTTTGACTGTCTGGACAAACCCGCGCAACCCAGAAGATCCCTGCTGGAAGAACTGGGCCGGGCCACTGTCAGGATCGGCCATGATATAAAGGCCTTTTTCACATTTGTGGGTCAATTTGTCTCCGCGTTTACTTACAGCCTGCTCCACCCAGGCTCCTTGCGCTGGAAAGATGTTTTCCTGCATATTGAAAATGTCGGAGCTAAAGCGGTCTTTATTGTTTCTCTCATCGGTTTTCTTATGGGTCTGATCATATCTTTTCAGTCAGCCATGTCCCTGCGCATGTTCGGAGCGGAAATTTTCGTGGCCAGACTCCTTGGCCTGTCCATGGTAAGGGAACTTGGCCCTCTGGTCACAGCCATCATCATGGCCGGCAGAACCGGGTCTTCATTTGCCGCTGAAATCGGAACCATGAAAATCAACGAGGAAATCAACGCCCTGACCACCATGGGCCTGAGTCCGGTCAAATTTCTGGTAGTGCCCAGGATGCTGGCCGCAATGCTGGTTATGCCCTTTCTGACCATGTTTTTTATTCTTTTCAGCCTGGTAGGCGGAGCAATAGTAATGCTCTCTCTGGGCTTTCCTTTGATCACCTATATTAACCAGATTACAGTATCCCTTGGCATGGTGGATTTTGCCGGAGGCATATTCAAGGCAGTGGTATTCAGCACCCTGGTTGCCTGGATAGGCTGCGTAAGAGGACTTCAGACTGCAACCGGATCCATGGCGGTTGGTCTGTCCACCACCAGCGCCGTTGTCAGTGGGATAGTCCTTATCGCGGTCTGTGACGGAATTTTTGCCGTAACCTTTTATATACTGGGAATATAGCACATGTCTCAATCAAATCCCGCGGTTGTATCGGTCAGGAATCTGAGCATGGGTTTCAACGATGAGATACTCATGAATAATATCTCCTTTGATATCTATCCCGGGGAAATTTTTGTTATTCTGGGAGGATCAGGCAGCGGCAAAAGCACTCTCTTAAAGCATATGATCGGGCTTTACACCCCCATCTCAGGACAGATACTTATTAACAATCAGGACTTGACCAGAGCCGGGGATTCAGCAAAAATGAAAATCCTGAAAGAAATCGGCATCAGCTATCAGAGCGGCGCCTTGTTCGGCTCTATGACCCTTCTGGAAAACATCCGTCTTCCTCTGGAAGAATTTACTGATCTGCCCAGAACCGCCATGGACCTGGTAAGCAGGATCAAATTGTCCCAGGTAGGTCTCATTGGATACGAAAATCATATGCCTTCAGAGCTGAGCGGCGGGATGCAGAAAAGAGCAGCCATTGCCAGGGCCATGGCCCTGGACCCGGCTATCCTTTTTCTTGATGAGCCATCTGCAGGCCTGGACCCTTTAACCTCTCTGGAGCTGGACCAGCTGATCCTGAGCCTGAGCCATAGCCTCAAAATCACTTTTGTTATCGTGACTCACGAACTCAGCAGTATTTTTAAAATTGGCCATAGAATGATCATCCTGGACAAAAAAAGAAAAACCATTGCGGACCAGGGTCCTCCGCAGGAACTCAAACTAAACAGCCCTGATCCTTGGGTTCGCTCCTTTTTAAACCGGGAACCCCTGGACAAAAACAAAACTGAAAACCTCACAGTATGAGTACAAAACCAAACTATTTCACTATCGGATTATTTGTCCTTGTTGGCCTGATACTTATCCTGGGCGCTCTTATCGTTCTGGGAGCCGGCAGCATCTGGCGGGAGCATGTCTACGTTGAAACTTATGTTAATGAATCCATACAGGGCATTGAAACCGGATCAGCAGTAAAAATGCGCGGGGTCAAAATCGGTAATGTTCAGAATATCAGCTTTGTAAATATAAGGTATCCCCAGGCTACAGAAGCACAAAAACGTTATGTAATAATGGAAATAAGCCTTTCTCTTAATTCTTTCGGAGATATGAATCCCGCCCAGCTGAAATCCTTTCTTAAATCAGAAGTAAAAAAAGGCCTGCGCATAAGATTACAGCCAATGGGGCTGACCGGCTCTGCGTTTATGGAAATGGATTACACAGCTCCTGGCCGTTACCCACCCCTGCCCTTAAGCTGGACACCGGAAAATCCATACATACCCTCAGCTCCCGGGACCTTTGCCAGACTTGAGGAAACCTTTGAATCCATGAGCAACACCATGGCCAGAATTGAAAAACTGGATCTGGAAAAAACCCTTGATAATCTTGATAACCTTATCGTCAGCCTGAGCACCACAGTAGAGTCGCTGGACATGAAAGGGCTTTCCGATCAGGCCAGGCTTTTTCTCGAGGAAATGAGGGAAAGCAACAGAAAATTATCCATGATGATGGGGCCGGAAAATAAAATAATAGAGGAAAATGTAAACTTCTATTCCATAATGAATGATGCCGGAGCAATGGTCAGCGAAATCCGCAGAGGCCTTGACCGGCTGAATATAAACCAGGACGGAGGAACCATGGATGAACTGGCCCAGACCGTCTCCAGCCTGCGCCTGGCATCTTCAGACATGCCAAAAACCCTTAAAGACATACAGGGGGCGGCAAATTCAGTGCATCAAAGCACGCAAGGCTTCAGCCGTTTTTCCAGAAAGGCTTACTCGCTTCTGGCCACTCAGAATGAAAAGATTGAATCCATTATGCGGAATCTGGAAATAACCAGCCGCAACCTGATGGAAATTTCCACGGATGCCAAGAACTATCCATCTTATATTTTCTTTGGAGAAAAACCTCTGGAGGGTGATCAGAAGTGAAATATAAATTACCAGCCGGAATCATCATTTTTTGCATGCTGCTGACAGCTTTTGCCTGCGCGCCCAAAAAACCAGCCATTGAAAGGAATTACTATATTCTGGAAACCTCAAGAAACCTGCCTTCAGCCCAGGAAACCATCCCCGCGTCCCTGAAGATCCGTGATTTTTCAGTATCACCAGGCTTCCAGGGCAAGGAGATCATTTATAGAAGCGGCAAAAGCTCGGCCAGTGCTGATTTTTATAACCACTACTTTGTCCTGCCAGGCCCCATGATCACACAAATATCAAGGTCCTGGTTCATGGACTCCGGACTGTTTAACACAGTGGTACCGGCATCCAGTACCAAGGAAGCAGACTATATCCTGGAAGGGGCAATAACCTCCATTTATGGTGACACTTCCCGGCCGGACAAACGCGCTGCGGTCGTGGAAATAAATTTTCTGCTGTTGAAAAATACCGGCTTTGACCAGGAGATTGTCTTTCAGAAAAAATACAAATCCACAGTAAAAACCAAGGGTTCAGGAACACAGTCTCTCATCAATGGGTTAAATAAAGGTCTGAATAATATTTTCACTTCACTGGAAACAGATCTGGCAACACTGCCTGACCTGGAGTAGCACTGCAAATACCGAGGAAAGTATCCTTTTTTTGCCGCGCTGCCTGACTGGTCAAACCTTTCTGGCAATTATGCCGGCCATATACCTTTGGGGATTTTCAAATCTACCCTGGTAATGATCAACTATGCACCAGTCGTGAAAAAAATCTAAAAGCTCATTTTTTTTCAGAAGAAAATCCGGATTCTCCGGCTTTCCAATCCTGGCCTGCTCTGTGGTGAATGTTTCATAAATAACTGTGCCGCCCGGCTGAACAGAATTTTTAATATCTGTCATCAAAGGCCGGTGTAGATACTTAAACACCATAACCAGTCTGTAAAAATCCAAAGGCAGGATTCCAGTATTCCCGGATTCAAGATCTACCTGTCTGGTAGACGCCTTCAGGTTAAGCTTTGCAGCCTGTGCTTCAATTCCTTCAAGTTTTTCTTGCGATACATCCCAGAAATGAACTTCCAGACCCTTTTTAGCCAGAAAAAGTCCGTTATGACCCCGTCCGCAAGCCAGATCAAGCACAGGCCCCGGTCCGGTGAGAGACATAATCAGATCCAGATGATCTTTAAGAAACAACGAAGGGCCATGCTTGTCCATAGAGACCGCTAACCAGCCTTTACTATTCCGATTATTATAAAGATTGTCGCCGGCATCAGAAGCAGAAAAGAAGGCACTGTAAACAAAACCATAAAAAGCTGATCTGGATTAAAAAGCAGCATGGCTATAAATGGAACCAGATTGGCGGTGATTCCCAGCATTGAATAATTATAGAATGACTTTTTGTTCTCAACCTTTTTCTCCATCTCAGAGCTGGAAAGCTTCTGCTCCCTGGCGGGCAGGGCCATCCAGGCTACAGTATACACGAGCAGCGGCAGTATGGATATGCCCAATCCGGTCCCCGGGATGAAGTTGACCATGACAAAAAGCAGAAAAGCCAGTATTCTCAAGCCTACCCGGTTTAATCCCGTGGAATGGGCAATCCCGGCAATCACTCCTGCTACCAGGGCTTCATCTGTCAATCGAAAATAATTTCTCATAATTATTCCTGTGTAATTATTCATTACTTTTCTGAAAATATTCTTAAAATATTTCAGGGCGCTTCTGCTGAAAATGTTGAAATCAATTAATAATGGGGCTAGAAAAATAGCTGTTGAAATCAAATTATGTCAACATAAACCACAGGCAAAAATTCAATGAAACCAATTTATTTTGACTACAACGCCACCACCCCGGTTCATGAACTGGTATTACAGGAAATGCTTCCTTACTTTACTGAAAGATTCGGAAATCCCGGATGCGGACATCTGCACGGACTTGAAGCCGCCAGAAGTGTTGACCAGGCCAGGTCCAGGCTGGCTGGACTGATCAACGCAGAGGCGGAACAGATATATTTCTTCTCCGGCGCCACTGAGGCCAATAACCTTGTTCTGGCTGGAACCCTGAAACCCGGCGACGAATTGATCATCTCGGCTGTGGAACATCCCTCCATTACCCAGCCGGCACTTGAACTTCAGAAAAAAGGCGTAATCCTGAAGATCGCGCCAGTAGACAACAGCGGCCTTGTTAACCCTGACCAGGTTATGGATCTGGTTTCCTCCAGGACCAGACTTGTAAGCATCATGCTGGCCAACAACGAAACAGGAACCATTGAACCTGTGGTCGCCCTGTCTTCCATTCTGAAAGACCGGAACATCCTGATACACACTGACGCGGCGCAGGCCGTTGGTAAAATCCAGGTAGACGTAAACACCCTGGGTGTGGATTTTCTAACCATTGCCGGTCATAAAATGTATGCTCCCAAAGGCGTTGGTGCTTTGTTTATCCGTGAGCCTCACATAATCAAGCCAATATTCTACGGCGGTGGCCAGGAAAAATCTTTAAGACCGGGCACGGAAAATGTCCCATACATCGCAGGACTTGGCCGGGCAGCTGATCTGGCAGGAACGGACCTTCTGTCTGAAGGTGAACGCCAGAAAAAGCTTGGCCGGATCTTTCTGGAGGGACTGCCTTATATATTTAAGGATTTTACTTTACACGCAAAGGACGCACCCAGGCTTCCCGGAACCATGTCCATTGGTTTCGGAGGCTGTAAGGCCGGTGATATCCTGTCCGGAATGATCGCCTGCAATTTATCAGCCTCAGCCGGGGCAGCCTGTCATGGTCATACCCGGAAAATGAGTTCTGTTCTTGAGGCCATGGGAGTTGATCCGTGGTACGGCATGGGAACTATCAGGTTTTCCTGGGGCAGGATGACCACTTCAAATGATATAAAGGAACTCCTGGAAAGACTTAAGTATATATTTCACAGCTTTTTAAAACAGACGAGCCAAAAATCATACACTACTATGGACTAGCTTGATTCCATGTATCTCTCCACAAAGTATCAAACCTCACGTTGCTTTTCCTGTAAAAACACAAAAAAAGCCCATCCCGCCAAGGCGGAATGGGCTTTAAAATTGATTTGGGCTGAAACTAGAACCGGTCGTCTCTCTTGGGCTTGGCAACATTTACTTTAATGTTGCGGCCGCTGAGTTCTGAACCATTCAAGGCTTCAATAGCTTCGTCCGCGCCCTGTTCCATTTCCACGAAGCCGAAGCCGCGGGAACGTCCGGTTTCACGATCTTCGATGATTTTCGCCGAAGTAACTTCACCGTACTGAGCAAAAAGGTCTTTAAGCTGGGTCTCAGTTGTGCTCCATGGCAGATTGCCAACATACAAATTGGTCATAAGAAAAAAACTCCTGAAAAATAAATAAAAGAAAACCATCAGTCCAGATTGCTACGTCCAATCTGCCACATAAACTGATGATAGGTAATTGAAAGACATTTATTCTGTTTTTTTTATATACGCAAGCTTTTTTTGGTAAATTTTTATAAATTATTTTTTGCCTTGAAAAAAACGCAGTCTGAGGGCGTTTAATACTACGGAAAAAGAACTCATTGCCATGGCTGCTCCGGCAAACATGGGATTTAATGTCGGGCCGCCAAAGAGCTTCAAAGCTCCTGCTGCAACAGGGATGCCCAGAACATTATATACAAATGCCCAGAAAAGGTTCTGCTTGATATTTCTGACAGTTGCCCGGCTGAGATCCAGAGCGGTGATTACTCCGCTTAAATCCCCGCGCATGAGCACTATATCGCCGGATTCAATAGCCACATCTATACCTGTACCCATGGAAATCCCGACATCAGCTGTAGCCAGGGCCGGGGCGTCGTTAATGCCGTCCCCCACCATAGCTACCTTAAAACCTTTTTTTTGATAGGCCTCAACCTCCATGGCCTTATTTTCAGGCAGGACCTGAGCATGCACAGTCTCAATACCGGCCTCTCCAGCAATGGCCCCGGCGGTTATCTCATTATCCCCTGTAAGCATAACCACCTTAATCCCGGCGGATTGAAGGCTCTGGACCACATCCCTGGCTTCAGGCCTTATCTCATCAGCTACTCCCAGGACCATTACAACTTTTTCATCAACAGATACCACCAGAGGCGTCTTACCCTGCGCACTCAGATCCTGGCGGATCTTATCAAGATCCGGGTCTTTTATCATTTCAGGCATAAGTTCTTGGAACAGACCGAAACTGCCGGCAATCACAGAACGGTTTCCAGATACTGCCTTTACTCCCTTGCCGGGAATAGTCTCAAACTGATCAGGCTGGGTAAAACCGCCTTTCACCTCTTTGCCGAGACCTTCCACCACAGCCCTGGCCAGAGGATGCTCTGACTGGTCTTCCACCCCTGCGATCATGGACAGAAGTCTTTGGCGATCTTCTTTTTCATCCAGGACAATTATATCAGTTAGTGCGGGTTTTCCTCTGGTCAATGTACCTGTTTTATCAAAAACAACCACCTGTACATTCTTGGCAGCCTCCAGAATTTCTCCTCCCTTTATAAGTACTCCAAGCTGGGCGCCACGACCGGTTCCAACCATTATAGCGGTAGGCGTGGCCAGGCCAAGTGCGCAGGGGCAGGCAATAACCAATACAGCGATAAATATCCTGAGGGCAAAGGTAAACTCGGTCTGCCCGATTATAAGCCAGGACAAACCCGCTGCAATGGCCAGAATAATCACCACGGGCACAAAATACAGGCTGACCCTGTCCGCCAGCGAGGCAATGGGAGCCTTGGATCCCTGAGCATCTTCTATCATCTTGATGATCCTGGCCAGGGCTGTTTCCCTGCCAATTTTTTCCGCTTTGAACCTGATGCTTCCGTTGATATTCAGCGTACCGCTGTAAACTCTGTCGCCTTTGCTCTTGGATTTAGGAATGCTTTCTCCGGTGAGCATGGATTCATCAACTGCTGAACCGCCCTGGACAACAGTCCCATCCACGGGAATCCTTTCGCCGGGCCTGACAATAACAGTCTGGCCATGAGTTATATCTTCCACATTTATAGTCTTCTGTTTTTCTCCATCCAGGACTACCGCCTTATCAGGACGCAGTTTTATGAGCTGCCTGATAGCATCAGAAGTTCTGGTTTTGGCGCGTTGCTCCAGAAACTTACCCAGTAATATCATGGCAATAATGACTGCGGCCGATTCAAAATATAAATCCATGGCCTTTTCATGAGGCATGTGCCCCAGAACTATTTCCACAAGGTTCCAGGTACTGTAAACCAGGGCCGCGCCTGTGCCTACAGCTATGAGGGAGTCCATATTGGGGGCAAATTGAAACAGGTTCTTAAATCCGTATATGTAAAAATATCTTCCAGACCAGACAATAGGCAGGGTAAGAAATAACTGAATAAGAGCAAAACGCAGAGGTTCTGTATGAGGACTGATGAATCCGGGCAAAGGAATACCCACCATATCGCCCATGGAGACTATCAACAAAGGGATCGCAAAAACCATGGCCAGGATGACCCTGTCGCGCATTTGCTTCAATCTTACAGCCATATCTTCCTCGTAAGTTGAAGACTTCTGCTCTAGTGTTTCCAGTTCAAATCCGGCTTTTTCAACTGCCTGGATCAAATCCTGGACACTGGCATCCGGACCGGTCCTTACCAGGGCTGTTTCACCTGCCAGGTTAACAGAAGCGTCCAGCACTCCTTCCTGTTTTTTCAAGATCTTTTCCACCCTGGCTGAACAGGCGGAACAGGTCATGCCTTTTACCTTGAATCTGACGGTTTCTTCAGAATCATCCTTGTAAGAAGCTTGATACCCCGCCTTTTTTACCGCATCCATAACCGCATCCATGCTGACTTCTTTTTCGGCCTGAACATACATGGTTTCATTGGCAAGATTGACCGTAACCTTCTCAACGCCCGGCACCCAGGCCACCGCTCTCTCGACTCTGGCCACACAGGAGGCGCAGGTCATGCCCTGTATCTTAAAATCTAATCTGTGCGTATTCATAATTTATCTTTCCTGAATATGGAAATTCTCTTGAAATATGGACATCATCAGCTGCAAAATAATTTGTCAAACAGGCTTGCAATCCAAAGGCATCAAATATATTTTTGTCTATTATGATTCACGTCAAGGAGAAAACCATGAAAAAAAGAACTATCCTTAATTCCCAGGAAATGCAAAAAACCCTGGAAAGAATCACCTACGAAATACTTGAACAGGTTTCAGACACCACTGATCTTGCCCTGATAGGAATCCAGAGAAGGGGAGTTGATCTGGCCGCAAGAATGAAAACAATGATTGAAAACAAGGTTGGACAGAAAATACGTCTGGGCAAGCTGGATATAAATCTTTACAGGGATGACTGGACCAACCTGTCTGCCGCCCCCATAATCAACAGTACTGAAATAACTTTTTCCATCACTGGAAAAGCTTTGATCCTGGTTGACGATGTTCTTTTTACCGGACGGACAGTAAGATCCGCCCTGGAAGCTCTGCTGGACTTTGGAAGACCTAAAAGCATTAAATTAATGGTGCTCATAGACCGCGGTCATAGAGAACTGCCCATTCATGCCGACTTTACAGGTAAAGTAATCGACACTTCTCTAAAAGAAAAGGTAGATGTCCTGACTTTTGAAAGAGACGGAAAAGACGAAGTTTTGCTTCTGGAAGACAATCTATAAAATACAGCAAAAAAGCGGGAAAATAATCACAGATTATTGCCGCTGAATAATCCCCGGACTGACCCTGCCAACGCTGGAGGTACCGGTAAGAAGCATGGCCTGCACAAGTTCCTGGCTCATCTTCCTGAGCATCAGACTGACTCCTTCCCTGCCACCTCCAAAGGCCCCGATAATCAGGGGACGACCAACCAGAATCCCATCAGCGCCCAGGGCAAGAAGCTTTAAAACATCGCCGCCGCTACGGACTCCTCCATCAGCAAGCACAAGCATTTTGTCCCGGACCAGGGCTGATATTTCCGGGAGGACAACAGCCGCCCCCGGAGTAGAATCAAGCACCCGGCCTCCATGATTGGAGACCACAATAGCTGCGACTCCCGCGTCCAGGGCGCTCTGGGCATCCTCAGGAGTCATTACTCCCTTGAGCACAAACGGCAGGTCCGTACATTGAACAAGTTCACGGATCTCATCCACAGACTTGGGCCCTACAGCCTGGCCCATCTGAGCCATGGTTATCAGCCCGGCTCCGTCAATATCTATTCCAACTGCCATTGCTCCGGCCTTTTCAGCTGACTTTATTCTGGCAATAATTTCATTCTGGGCTCTGGGCTTAATAATGGCTATACCCTGTCCTGAATATTCCTGTATGGCCTTTAACCCGCTGTCAAACATGGCCGGATCTGCACCGTCTCCTGTAAATGCCAGACTTCCGGCATCAATGGAGCCGGATACAATATGTGACACAAACTTTTCCTCGGAAAGTGCGCCTCCCATATTATAAGTGGTCCCGGTCATGGGCGCGGCCATCACCGGCATGGAGAACTTACTACCCCAGAGCGTCATGGTCAGGTCAGGATCCTTAACCTGATGGACCGCTCTCAGGCGGAAACAGTATCTGGACAGGGCATCCAGATTAGCCTGAAAAGACTTTCCCCTTCCTATTCCTCCCATTCCAGGCACCTCACCCGAGCAGGCCCTGCCATCGCACACAGGGCACACCCGGCAATATCCTTTGAGCTTTTCGCGCGCCTTCTGCTGAATTGTCTGAATATCCATGGTCATTTCAATCCTTAAATAAGAGATTTTGAACTAAGCACTGTTTTCAATTTTTCTTCATTCTCAGGCAGCATGGGAACCATGGGCAGCCGAAACTCTTTATTCATTTTACCCATCAAAGACAGAGAAGTCTTTACAGGACTGGGATTTGTCTCCAGAAACATGGCTCTGCAAAGAGGGGCCATTTCCAGGTGCAGGTTTTGGGCCTTTTCAATATCTTTTTCAGCATAGGCCTTGCACATGGCTTGCATCATTGCCGGAACAATATTGGACACAACAGAAATAACTCCGTGTCCCCCTACAGACAAAAGAGGCAGAACAGTAAAATCATCCCCTGAGAGTACAATAAATTCCGGACCGCATTCCTCCACCACCTCTGAAACCTGCTTAAGATTTCCGGTTGCTTCTTTTATGCCGATGGCTTCGGGAACTTCCTTAAAAATACGGGCTACAGTGTGTGGCATAACATTAAGTGACGTACGGCCCGGAACATTATAAATAAAAAATGGAATGGAAACTGCAGAAGCTATGGCCTTAAAATGAGCCAGTACACCTTCAGGGGTGGGCTTGTTATAGTACGGCGTAATAAGAAGAGCGGCATCTGCTCCGGCCTCCTTGGCGTATCTGGTCAGATCAATGGCCTCGCTGGTGCTGTTTGATCCGGCTCCGGCAATAACCGGGACCCTTCCTTTAACCTGATCAACACAGATGCTGATCACTTTTTTATGTTCCTCGTGAGACAAAGTGGCAGACTCGCCGGTGGTGCCGCAGGGAACAACTCCGTCTATACCCTGCTCAAGCTGCCATTCAATAAAATTCCGGTAGGCCTCTTCGTCAATTGCATTGTCCTTATAAGGGGTAACCAGAGCTGTGAAAGCGCCTCTGTACTGCATTTAAAATCCTCCTTGGAGTCTATATGTTGTCTGTGTTTGGAAATGGTTAAACCTGGCTGCCTGCTAACAGCGTGAAAAAGTCCTTATCAGGCCGGCTGTTTAAAGATTTCAAGCGACAGTCCGGCACCCACTTGAGATGACCGTAAGATTTATGACTGAACAATGTTCACTCAAGTGGGTGCCGGATAAAGATCAAAAAAAGTTCAAGATTGCAGCGTATTTAGACAGGTGCGAGTTTGAACTTTTTGTAGCAACGCAGCAATCGGGAGATTTAGGGCAGCCTGCTAAGGCAAAGGAACAGGATTATTACAGACCAAATGTTCTCGGTGTTAATTCAGCTTTATAAACAATAATCGCCTTGCCAGTCAAAAAAACTTCTTCTCCGGAAAAATCAATAAAAAGCTCTTCACCTCCCGAGGTTGTCACCTTGACGGGCGATTCAAGAAGCCCGGACGCAATTCCGGCAACAACAGATGCGGCGGCCCCTGTGCCGCAGGCAAAGGTTTCATCCTCTACACCACGTTCATAGGTCCTCAAAAATATGGAGTTTTTATCCAGAATCTGAATAAAATTGACATTTGTTCCGGCTGGGGAGAACTCATTGTGATAGCGAATAGACCTGCCAATGCCGACAATATCAGCATTTTTCACATCTTCGCAAACCATCACCGCGTGAGGCACACCTGTGTTTAAATGATGAATATTGAACTGTTTTCCATCTTCAAGGATCAGTGAAAGACCTGTTTTCATATCTTTTGGTGAGGTAAGCTGAACCTTAACCAGATCATTTTCCAAAACCCACGCTTTAATGGGGCCCGCGTCAGTGCCAAAAGTCATTTCTTTACCGGCCAGACCGATTTTATCTGCCAGCAGAGACGCGCACCTTGACCCGTTGCCGCACATTTCCGCTCTGGAACCGTCGGAATTAAAAAAATGCCATATAAAATCCAGATCAGCTCTTTCAGTTGAATCCAGAAATATCATACCGTCCGCGCCAACAGCAAACCCTCTGCGGCACAACTCTTCAGCCCACCTGGGCATCTCCTGAACAGGCAGTCTGAGGCTGGTATTGTCAAATAAAATAAAATCATTACCGCTGCCCTGCATTTTATAAAATGTAGCAGCTGAGGAAATATCCTGCATATCCAAAATCACCTGTATTTTTTAAACTTGACCTGTCTCAGCAAAGCAGCTGCCGCGCACTAGCTGTTCAGATAGTCTTTGAGTTCCTTTCCTGCCCGGAAAAAAGGAAGTTTTTTAGGAGAAACCTCAACAACTTCACCTGTTTTGGGATTTCTGCCCTGATAAGGCTTGTATTCTTTGATTTTAAAACTGCCGAAGCCCCGGATCTCTACCCGGTCACCGTTTTTCAGTGCTTCTTTCATGGAATCAAAAAAAATACTCACGATATCCGTTGCTTCATCAA
The DNA here is from genome assembly GCA_046541915.1 of Desulfonatronovibrio sp. Classification (GTDB taxonomy): domain Bacteria; phylum Desulfobacterota; class Desulfovibrionia; order Desulfovibrionales; family Desulfonatronovibrionaceae; genus Desulfonatronovibrio. Next base: position 30,560 of record JBKHCI010000006.1, read on the forward strand.
TACTGATATCCCTCTCCTCAGCCAGGCTTCTGATAAGTTCGCTTTTATTCATGGTTTTTCTCCTTGGTTTAAAGAGCCGTGCACAAAAAAGATAATATCTTGTATATCCCTAAATTAAATGCAAAATCAAGTAATTTTTTGAAATGTAAGGATTATGGTTTCAAAGCTCAGCAACAAAGAATACTCAGTAAAATCAGACAAGTATTCACTCAATAATTTTCCAAGAAGAGATTCTTTTCAAAAAGCCAATAAATAAATATATTTGCGAAAGAAAATCACAGACCGAATATCATTTCATCATAAACATTAACCTCAGGATGGCTGATGAATTATCTTACTGACCTGAACCCGGGAAAGCAGGTTTCTGAATTGGTCAATGCGGCCGCAAAAACCCGCTTCAAAGCGGTCTAAATAAAAATCCAGGCCTTGCAGTGATGAGATTTTGCCGGAGAACCTTGTTTATTTTATGGGTCAGCTCAGATGGTTAAAAGATTTTGATTAAATCCGCCTAAGTCGCTCAGACAGTTTGCAGCCCTTTTGTCAAACCAAGTAACCCGCAGAATCAATAAGTTCAAAAATATCGACTATCACGGATTCAGGATACTAATTTGGATTCTTGTTGCCCAGCTTAAGGGGTGAAGACATGGCAATCTTGTCAAGGGAAACATTTCTAAGATCAGCAAGACGCCCGGCAATGACTTCTATATCTTTGGAGGCTGCCGATTTTCCGGCACCGCGAACAAAGGGCTTCTGGTTACGAACAGATTCAGGAACCACCCGATCCTGATGTATATAGCCCAGATAATTGACCTTGATTCCAAGAAACTTGTCACAAGCAGCCCTTATTCTTTCAAATCCAAGTCTGGCCTCATGTTCTGAGGCAACCATATTCACCAGTATATAAAAGTTATTAATACGCTTATGAGTGGAAAGGACCTTGATCAGAGCGTAGCCGTCGGTCAGGGAGGTAGGTTCGGGCGTAATGACAACAATCCGGTGATGGGTCATGGCGGCAAAAGACTGAACTACATTGCTGATACCGGCACCTATATCAAGGATCAGAAAATTATATTTTTTCATAACACTGCCCAGCTTGCGGGCTACAAGATCCTGCTGATCCTCATCCAGATCAATAATATCCGTAACTCCTGAGGCGGCCGGGATTAAGTCAAGGCCTTTGCCCCCCAGGTTATATAATATATCCTCGGTCCGGGCGCCTGCCTTAAGAATATCATGAAGGCTTCCTTCAGGGGAAATACCCAGCATTACGTCAAGGTTGGCCAGGCCAAGATCACAGTCAACAAGCAGTGTGTTCTGGGATATGCGGTGCAGGGCAATGGCAAGGTTGAGGGCTATATTGGTTTTGCCCACTCCTCCTTTTCCGCTTAATATTGATAGACTGAGTGTTCTGTTTCGACTTTCCATATTTATCCTTTGAGCAGGAAATCTTTTTCATCCCGCCTGACCATTGATGTTTCGTCAACTGTTTCAAGTGCTGACACAGCGCTGATTGAATTTTTTCCGCTGTCTTTGACTTTATAAAGTTCCATGTCCGCCTGGGAAAGGAGTTCTTCAGGACGAAGAACCGCCCTGCCCCTGTAAGTCGCAGAACCCATTGAAAGAGTATAGTATATTTTTTCGCTGTTAACGCTGCAGGGAACAAAACCCTGGCTGACTATTTTAAGAATCCTTTCCAGCAGGGGCAAAGCATTTATTTTGCTGGTACCCGGCAGGATAAGGGCAAACTCTTCTCCGCCGATACGGGCGGCATAATCTCCGCTTCTAATCTGCGAGGTAAGTATCCCTGCCAGTTTTTTGAGCACTTCATCCCCGCAGACATGTCCATGGGTATCATTGATTAGTTTAAAATCATCTATATCCATAATAGCCAGGGTCAGCGGGACCTTGTAGGTGTGTGTTTTTTCCATTTCTCTTTCCAGTACCCGCTGGAAAAAACCGCGGTTATACAACCCGGTTAACGCATCTCTGTCTCTGGCCGCGGACAGATTTTCTATGGTGTCAAGCAGTTTAAGTACGGTATTGAACTTTTGTCCGTTCAAAGACAAAGGCAACCAGGAAGGATTGATTTCATTCTCGGCAATAATGTTGTTCAGTTTTTCTTCGCTCAGTCCCCTGAAAATTTTTACCAGGGCCACACTTTTATCCGCAGCACCTGATTCACTGGCAGGTACATGATTGTACAATGATTTTTCCAGGAGTTGGAGTTCCTGCATCACCTTTTGAATCTGATCCGAATTTTGATTTTCTTTAGCCATGGCTATTCAAAAGAAAACCCTGAATCAGGGGATTAATATTGCCGTCCAGCACAGATTCCACATCTCCCACTTCGGTATTTGATCTATGATCCTTCACCAGCCGATACGGTTGCAGGGTATAGGTTCTGATCTGGCTTCCCCAGGCGATGGCGTCTTTGGCAGCGTACTTCTCCTGCCTTTGTTCCTCAATTTTTTCCACTTCCCTGTCATAAAGTTTGGCTTTGAGAATTTTCATGGCAGATTCACGGTTTCTTCTTTGAGATCTTTCACTCTGGCACTGGACAACCAAACCCGAGGGAAAGTGGGTTATTCTTATGGCAGAGCTGGTTTTATTTACATGCTGCCCGCCCGGACCACTGGCTTTGAACACATCAACACGCAAATCTTCTTCTTTGACATCTATATTTATGTCGTCAAGCACCTGTGGATAAACATCCACAGATGCGAACGAGGTATGCCTGCGCCCTGAAGCGTCATATGGAGAAATGCGGATGAGTCTGTGAATTCCCCGTTCCCCCTTGAGCTGGCCATAGGCATAGTCGCCGTTTATCTGCAGGGTCACACTCTTTATCCCGGCTTCATCACCTTGAATATAATCAAGATATTCAGCCTGGTATCCGTTATTTTCAGCCCATCTCATGTACATGCGAAGAAGCATTTCAGCCCAGTCCTGAGCTTCAGTTCCCCCTGCTCCAGGGTGGATTTCAAGGATTGCCGGATTTTTATCGTTCTTGCCGCTCATAAAAGCTTCAAGCTCTATTTTTTCCAGCTTTTTGCGGAAAGAATCAAGATTATCCTTGAGTGCTTCCAAAACATCCGCAGATGGCTCATCTTCTGCAAAGGCAAGCCATTCAAGAACATCCTGATGCATTTTCTCCAGCTCGGTAAATTTGGAAACATCCTCTTCAAGAGAACTTTTTTCCTTGAGCACGGGTGTCAGGCTTTCAGGGTTATCCCACACTCCGGGCCTGGACAGCTCATGCTCAATTTCTTCCAGTCTGGCTTTTTTTCCTTCCAGGTCAAAGACGCCCCCATAAAGCGGCAAAACGTTCCAGGATCTTATCTGATTGTGTTTTTAAATCCGAATACTGTATCATGTACTAAACTTTCTCTTTTTATATGTGTGCAGACTAAGGGCGGTTACTGCCCCTGCCAGAAGCAGGTAAATAACTGCCTGATGAATATAATAATAAATTGAGTTTTTTTCCACCAGCCCTGCCCTGCCGCGAATATTGATATCTTCAAACAGATTTGACTGGTGGTAAACATTGCCTTCAGGATCAATAAAAGCGGATAAGCCGGTATTGGTGGCTCTGACTATGTATCTGTTCAGCTCCACTGCCCTGAGCACACTAAGGTGGAGATGCTGGACTGGAGCGGATGTATTGCCGAACCAGGCGTCATTGGATATATTCAGAATAATATTGGCGCCCTGTTCGACCCGGTTCAGGACCAGTCCTGGAAATATTATTTCGTAGCAGATGAGCACTCCCAATGCAAGATCGCCTTTTATCAATGGAGATTTTACCGTTCCCGACGAAAAATCAAGCTCCCCCTGCACCAGCTTATTCACAAAAGGAATATATCTGCCAAAAGGAACGTATTCTCCAAAGGGGACCAGACGTTCTTTGTCGTAATAATCATGAATAAATCCATTTTCAGATATCCAGTAGGCGCGGTTATACAATTTATAACCAACACCGTCTTCATCCATCTGATAAGCAGGTGAGCCGGTTATTAAATCAAGTGAATTCTCCCGGACAAAATCCCTGACCTTCCCGGCTACTTCAGTGGATTCCTGGAGATAAAAAGGAAGCGCTGTTTCAGGCCAGACAACAAGATCCGGTTTATTATCTCCCACTCCTTTTAGGGTCAGATTCATATATTTTTGTATTGTCAAAAGCTGAACAGGCTGCTCCCATTTAAGATCCTGATCAATATTGCCCTGGACAGCAAGGATATCAACTTCTGTTTCACCGTTTTCCTGTCCGGGAAGCACAAAGCCGTAACCCAGAACCAGCAGCAGAACCACAGCTGCGCAAAGCACAGCCCTGACTTTCCCAAGACTTAGCCAAATCCCGCAGGAGGCCAGTATCATGGCAAGTCCGTAGCTGCCCACCACGCTTACCGACTGGATGGATTCCGGCCATACCGCGAAAGACTGAGCAGCCATGAACCAGGGAATCCCGGTCAGGATATATTCCCTGAAAAATTCAAGCCCGGCCCAGGCACAGCCTCCAAATATACCCAGCCAGATCCAGCTGAAACTGTTTTTTATCTTATAAATAAAAACCGCGTATAAAGCGCTGTATATCCCTATGTAAAAACCAAGAAGTAATGGGCAGAACACTGCCAGAAATAAAGGGAAGCCGCCATAGACATTAACAGGAATTACAACCCAGTAAAAACTGGCGGAAAAAGCCAGGCCTGAAGCCAGCCAGGTCCTGGCAAACGCGTGACCGGCTGAATCAGAATTCAAGGATATCAGGTTGAGGCCCAGAAAAAAAAGAAAAATCAGAGGGGGAAAATGAAGGACCGGATTGGCAAACCCGAAAAACAGCCCGCCCACGCAATAAAAAACAGATAGCGGGAAAAAGTACTTATGCTGAGTATTTCTGGAAATCATTGGGCAACAGGGGTTACAGCCACCCATTGGACATGTTTTGCGTCAGCCTCCATGACGTTAAAGCGAAAAACCCCGTCTGAAAATTCTTCATCCTTCTGGGGCACCTTGCCTGCCAGATGACAGACATAACCGCCGATGGTTTCTACCTGGTCAGAATCTATCTCTATGCCAACCTCATCTTTGAGTTCATCCAGAGATACCCTTCCGGATACAAAAAAAGAGCCGTCCTGCTGAACCTGAATTTCCTGGGGCTTTGGGGGATCGTATTCGTCTTCAATTTCACCCACTATTTCTTCAAGCACATCTTCAAGAGTAACCACTCCGGAAGTTCCTCCGTACTCATCCAGAACAATGGCCATATGAATATTCGTGCTTTGAAATTCAAGCAGGACTTCCCGGACATTTTTGGTTTCCGGAATAAAATAAGGGCTGCGCATAATAGTGCTGAGGGGCACTTCTTCACCGGACAGAAAAAAACTCATGAGATCTTTGGCATGAATGAGTCCCACAATATGATCACGGTTTTCCCGGTAAATAGGTATGCGGGAATGCCCGCTTTCAATTATTGTCCGGGCTACATCACTCATGGAGTCTTCTGTTTCACAGCAGACCAGATCGGTTCTTGGAACCATTATCTCTACAGCCTGTTTATCACTCAGTCTGAGAACATTGAGGAGCATTAGAAATTCTTCATTCTTAAGCTCTCCTTCTGCTCTGGCCTCCCGGATAATTTCCTCCAGGGGCACTTCACACCGCGAACCGAAAATCCTGCGCAAAACCGACCAGAACCTGTTTTCCGATCCCTCTTCCAAAACCTCTGCCTCCTGTTATTATTTAAGTTGAAAATTAGTAGCCGTTCAAGACATCAGAAAAATACAGCTCTCTTAAAAAAAGGTTACTGAGTCAAACCCTTTTCCCGGTACAACTTGAGGTGCGTTTTAACCACCCAGGTGGAAAGCTCTTCGATTCCCTCTTCAGGCTTGACCGGCTTCCATCCGGTAATCACCTTTTTATCCGGGTCAAGGACCGCCATGAACTCAAACTGCAGTCCCAGCACATGATTGCCCATACCATCATAATATTCTTTTTTCAGCCGGCCTATCAGGTGGAAATATTCAGCACTGCCTGGATCGTCCTGATCATAAAGAAGAACCAGGGATATAAGCAGCTTGGGGTTTTCTTTGATAAAATCTTTATCCATCCTGCTCTCGTGCGTGGAAACTTTTAACCTGACTCCTCCGCCCGAAATATCCATGAGATGAATTGGAGGGTTCTCATCTCCTGCCTGATAAGACCAATAAGGCTCGCCGAACTTACTGATATGTTTGTGATAATTTCCTTTTCTGTCATGGGAGACTTTTCTGACCTCAAGCTTTTTTATGTAACCCAAAGGGGGTTCCAGCCTGAAATGCTGCCTTTTCTGGTCCATTTCCAGAAGATCTGGCTTCCTTAATTTAATAAAGTAAGACCTTTCCTCGCTTACAATTTCAATAATAGTCGATTTAAACTTATAAAAAGAAAGCTTTTCCCCATGAGGCTTGACTTTAAAAAAAACCTCAACTTCTCTACCGGCCAGTTTAGGAGAAATCTTCATCTGAGAGGGAGGTTCCAGCAGCAAATAATCCTTGTTATATTCTTTAAATAAGCAGAAAATTTCCACTTTCTGACCACTTAGGTGCAGGTCAAAGCGGCTGTTGTATTGAAGCGCTGAATCCAGGATTCTTTCTATTTCAGAACCTGATCCAATCTTAAAAAAGCTCTGCGTGCCGGATTCACGGCGCGCGTCCAGTCGTTTTTTCACAAAATAAAACAGGCTGATCAGGACCACAGACAAAAGCACCAGATAAAGCAGAATAAATCCAGAACTTTGCATAATCATGTCCTGAAAACTGTAACTTATCTGAGGCCAGAATTGCTGATTCATTTTCTTTTATGTATGAGTCTAAAAAGGATTTTGTCTGCTGTCTGATTTCACATTACTAAATACACAGACTTACGCATAACAGTCTGTTGAAAAAGTCCTTACCATGCAGGGTGTTCAAAAATTTCAAGTGCAAGGAGCAAAAAAAAGTTCAAGGTCGCAGC
>JBKHCI010000053.1:0-11550 GCA_046541915.1 Desulfonatronovibrio sp.
AATTTTTGAACACCCTGTTGGATAAGGACTTTTTCAACAAGCTGTTAAGATTCAGGTTTTCAACCTTTTTTCGATAAATTATTATTAACCAGGGAAGCGTGTGGTTGTTGATACCGACAGTCAACATTGTTCCCGCTTAAACATCAGGAGGTAGGGACCGTGCGTTTAGCAACCAAAATTTTGATCGGCTTGATTGCCGGTGTCATTGTCGGCCTGTTCATGCAGGGACTGCAGGATATCGCGGTAAATTACATCAAGCCCTTTGGAGACCTGTTCATCAGGTTAATCATGATGATTATTGTTCCTCTGGTTCTGTCCACTCTGGTGGTCGGTGCCGCAACCACGGGCGATGTCAGAAAACTGGGAAGAATGGGCGGCAAAACTGTCGCGTTTTATCTTGCCACCACTGCTGTGGCGGTTTCCATCGGTATTATCATGGCCAATATTTTCAAACCGGGCAGAGGTCTGCTCCTTCCCACAGACGCTGAATATACCGGAAGGGAAGCGCCGCCTCTGATCGATGTAATTATTAACATCGTTCCCAAAAATCCCATTGATGCAATGGCCAGTGGATCCATGCTTCAGATAATCGTGTTTGCCCTTTTCCTGGGTGTAGCCATCTCCATTGTAGGCAAAAAGGCCGAAGCGGTTAAGAACTTTTTCGATGGTTTTGCAGAAGTTATGTATAAAATCACCGGCCTGGTCATGCAGTTGGCCCCTTACGGTGTTTTTGCCCTGATAGTACCTGTAGTGGCCACCAATGGTCCTGCTGTTCTGCTGCCTCTGGGCAAAGTAATCGCGGTCATGTATCTGGCAGCCATTATTCATGCCCTTATTATTTACACACTGGTCATCAAAGGATTCACCAAGCTTACTCTTCCGCAGTTCTATAAAGGAATCCTTCCTGCCCAGCTCATTGCCTTTTCCACATGCAGCAGCGGAGCAACACTTCCCGCCACCATGAAATGCGCCCAGGAGAACCTCGGGGTTTCCAGAAGCACAGCCAGCTTTGTGCTGCCCCTTGGCGCAACTATAAACATGGATGGATCAGCAATCTATCAGGGTGTCGCAGCCTTGTTCGTGGCCCAGGTCTACGCCCTTGACCTGTCTCTGGGACAGCAGCTGACGGTTGTTCTCACTGGAACACTTGCATCCATTGGTGCGGCCGGAGTTCCAGGAGCAGGACTGATTATCCTGACCATGGTTCTGACTTCTGTGGGCCTGCCCATGGAAGGCATAGCCCTTATTGCTGGCATTGACAGAATCCTGGATATGGCCAGGACTACTCTCAATATCACCGGCGATTCCGCTGCAGCTGTTCTTATTGACGCTTCAGAACAGAAACACGCGGCTTCGGAAGCCCAGAGCAGCGTCGCGTCCGGATAGTTTTCTGTTGTATAAAACACAAAAAGCCCCCTGCCGGATCGCTCCGTTCAGGGGGCTTTTTAAACCGTGCCTCTACATACCGTTCTTGCTTTCCTGTAAACTTCTGGCCCGGACCTTGCCGTCCATGACCGCGATCTCCAGATCATCACCTGCCTGAACATCATCGACGCTTCGAAGAAAACGGCCGGTTTTTTCAACAGTCACCATGGAATATCCGCGTTTGAGAGGACCATACGGATCCAGGCCGGCCAGTTTTTCAACTTCCAGATCAAGCCTGTTTTCCCTTTGCCTCAAAAAAGACCGGGCCGAGTTAATCAGCCTGTTTTCAAGATAGTCCAGATTGTTGTCCTTTAGTTCCCAGAATTCCGGACCAAATTTGGCCATGAGCCTGGATTCCAGATCATCCAGCCGGTCAGACTGGTTTTGCCATAAATCCCGTGCCGTCCTTAAAAGATACTTTTCCAGAGATTCAAGTCTTTCATCAAGTCTTTGCAGACGATGTTCAGGACTGAGCCAGCCCAGAGCCCTGGACAGATGATCAAGCCGGTTCTGGCGGGAATGCAGAAAATTATCAAAGCTTTTGAGCAACTCTGCTTCCTGTTCATCAACGGCCATGATCATGTCTTTTCTCTGGGGCCACAGACTCTGTGCGGCCTGGCTGGGTGTAGCCACTCTCTTATCCGCGGTCAGGTCGGAAATCGTGGTATCTGTTTCATGCCCGATGCCTGTAAGTACAGGAATTTTTGATTCAAAAACAGCTTTAGCCACCTGCTCATCATTAAAAGCCCACAGGTCCTCCAGGGACCCTCCTCCGCGCATCAGCACAATAACCTGGGCCCAATCATGCCTGTTAGCCAGTTTAATGGCCCTGACCAGTTCCTTGGGCGCTTTTTCACCCTGCACCAGGCTTGGATATATCCGGATTCTGCTTCCAAGGCCCAGTTCCCCGGCTACTTTCATAAAATCATGAATAACCGCTCCCCCGGGTGCGGTTATAATACCCACTCTGTCCGGGCAAAAAGGAATCGTCCTCTTTCTCTTTTGATCAAAATAACCAAGTGTCTTTAATTTGTTTTTAAGGGCTTCAAAAGCCAGAAACAGATCTCCCATCCCCTGTTCCTGAACCAGTTCAGCAATAAGCTGATAAGTTCCCCTGGGCGCGTAAACCCCGATTTTTCCCGCGCAGACCACATCCTGTCCATTTTCCAGGGTTGCTGCGGGATCAGAACCTTTTTGGCGGCTGAAAGGCTGGGAATTCTTGAACCAGACTACCTGGAGGCCGGACTGACCGTCTTTGAGGGAAAAGTAAATATGACCGGAACCAGGCCTGGAAAGGTTGGATATCTGTCCCCTGACCCATATGAAGGGGAACTGTATTTCCACTGCTTCCTTGATGGCCAGGGTCAGTTCGGTTACTGAGAATACTTGAGGCATTTTTTGTGAATTAATCCTGAATCCGTGAAACTGGTATTTTCGAACTTATTGCTTATGCAGGTTTCGGGGTTTGAGAATTCGGCCGCAAACTGTTTGAGCGACTTGGACGGAATTAATCAAAACACTTTAACCAGCTGAGTTAATTTAAAAAATAAACGTATGTATTCAGCAAGATCGAATAAGAAAACCTGGATGCCGGATCAGGTCCGACATGACAGGAAGAACTTTTGACTGCCAGGTTATAAATTAAAAGATTATAATGAAAGAGCTCAGGACTGAGAACTGAGCCCGAAATGCGCCTGCACATCATTTCTGAGCCTGGGAAACTGCACCGCAAAATCTTCAACAGGAATTTCCAGGCGTTCGCCGGAGTGACGGATTTTCACTTCATACACTCCATTTTTAATTCCTTTGCCCCCCACAATGATCTGTATGGGCGATCCTATAAGATCTACATCCTTGAACTTGAAGCCGGGGCGTTCATTTCGGTCATCAAGAAGCACATCCACTCCCAGGGCTTTGAGCTGCTCATAGACCGCTTCAGCCTGATCCATAACCAGGTCATCTTTGGTATTCAGGGCAATGACCACCGCTTCAAACGGCGCAATGGCCGGAGTAAAGATTATCCCGTTCTGATCATGATTCTGTTCAATGCACGCGGCCAGTATCCTGCTTACCCCGATACCGTAACAGCCCATGATGATAAGTTTCTCTTTGCCGTTCTCGTCCAGATACGCGGCCTTGAGGGCCTGACTGTACTTGGTGCCGAGCTTGAAAATATGGCCCACCTCAATGCCTTTGGTCAGATATATTCTGCCCTGACACCTGGGACAGGGATCTTCAACGGTTATGGTCCGCAGATCATAATAACCATTCAGCTGAACATCGCGTCTAAGGTCCACATGCTGCAAATGAGCGTCTGTTTCATTGGCTCCCACCACCCAGTCAGTGTCAAACTGAAGCTCCAGATCAGCAATAATCCGGTCCACCTTGAGGCCTGCCGGTCCGGCAAAGCCAACCTTGGCCCCGCTCCATTGCTCAACCTGAGCCCTGGATGCCATTGTCAGATCCTGGACATTGAGGATGTTTTTCAGCTTGACCTCGTTTAATTCCCGGTCTCCCCGGACCAGTGCGGCCACAGACTTGCCGTCCGCGGTATAAAGCAGGGTCTTGATAACCTTACCCGCCGGCACTTTCAGAAAATCAGCGATTTCTTCTACTGTATGCAGACCCGGGGTGGATACTTTTTCCGCGGGCATTACGCATTCCGCGCAATCCGGCCCCTGGCATTTAACCTCTGCCTTTTCCAGGTTGGCCGCAAATTCACAATCACTGCAGGTGGCGATGGTATCCTCACCAGTGTCTGCCAGAACCATGAACTCATGGGAAAAACTGCCGCCAATGGCTCCGGAATCAGCCTCTACAGCCTTGAACTTCAGTCCGAGTTTTTCAAAAATGCTGATATAAGCCTGTCTCATTTCCTCATAACTGCGGGAAGCACCCGCGTCATCCATGTCAAAGGAATACGCGTCCTTCATAATAAACTCGCGCCCGCGCATAAGACCGAACCTGGGCCTGATTTCATCCCGGAATTTAGTCTGAATCTGATAAAGATTAAGAGGCAGATGCCGGTAAGATCTTATTTCACGGCGAATAAGGTCGGTAATCACCTCTTCATGAGTGGGACCTATGCAGTAATCCCGATCATGCCGGTCTCGAAATCTGAGTAATTCCTTTCCATACGCTTCCCAGCGCTTTGATTCCATCCACAGATCGCCTGGCTGTACAGCAGGCATGAGCAGTTCAATGCCGCCAAACCGGTTCATTTCCTGGCGGACAATGGCTGAAATCTTTTGCAAAGCCTTCCATCCGGTGGGCAGATAAGTATATATACCAGAGGTCAGCTTGCGGATCATTCCGGCCCGCAGCAAAAGTTTATGACTGATCACCTCGGCTTCAGCCGGTTCTTCCTTGAGTGTGGGAATAAAATATCTGCTCCAGCGCATTCAGGGCTCCTGTATTCAGTTTTGAAATTTAAAGTTTAACAGCATGTTCAAAAAAGCTTTTATATTGACAACCGCTTAAATTTGCAACTTGCACACCGGAACCTGCGACAGCGGACTTTTCCGGGTCGTAACACTCTAAAATCCTTGACCTCCTGAAATTTATTCCATATTGTAAACACAGAATAACAGACCCGGTTCTAATACAGGAGGCAAAATGACAGGTATTCTTTCAGCTGGACAGGATACAAAAAAAGCCCTTTTAATACTTATTTTTATGATTTTTTTTTCAGGGGTATTTCTGTGGTCCGTGAATGGACATGCCCGGGATAACACAATAAGTGTCCTGGTCAGTATCCCTCCCCAAAAATATTTCGTTGAAAAAATAGGAGGAGAAAATGTAAATATATCCGTACTCCTGCCTCCGGGATCCAGTCCTCACGCGTTCGAGCCAAGCCCCTCGCACATGATGGAAATCGGAAAGGCTGATGCGTACATGGCCATAGGTGTTGAATACGAAAAAACCCTTTTGCCCAGGATTGAATCAATGCACCCCGACCTTGCCATTATCCATACTGATCATGGAATTAATAAAATGGACATGACCGCTCATGACCATGCCCCCGGCAATGAAGACGGTCATCAACACGGAAAAGATCCTCATATCTGGCTTTCTCCTGAACTGGCAATGATCCAGGGTATGAACATCTACAAGGCCCTGGTCAAACTGTATCCCGGGCAGAAAGACCGGTTTCAGGAAAATTACATCAATTTTATTAAGGAACTGCTGGATCTGGACCAGGCGATAAAATCCATATTTTCAGACAGCAAGCCCGGCTCCGGATTCATGGTTTTTCATCCATCCTGGGGTTATTTTGCCAGAGAATACGGTTTGATCCAGATACCAGTTGAAACACAGGGAAAAGAGCCCAGATCAGCTGATCTAAAACGCCTTATTGACATTGCCGGACAGGAAAACATAAACACAGTGTTTGTTTCACCGCAATTTTCCCAAAAAAGCGCGGAGACCATAGCCAAATCTATTAAAGGGAAAACAATCTCCATTGACCCTCTGGCTGAAGACTGGGATCAAAATCTGCTACAGGTGGCTGAAAAAATCAGTAATGCTCTAAGACATGAACACCAGTAATCATATATTCAAGGCCATCCTGATAACACCGTGAATATTTATACAACCCTTGCCAAAAGCTTTTAATTGTCCGGTCAATTCAACCATGAACAAAGCCGTTATAGAAGTAGAAAATCTTAGCTTTGCCTTTGACAGTCATATTGTGCTGGAAAACGTGAACCTTAATGTGCGCGCTGGTGATTTTCTGGCAGTACTGGGGCCCAACGGCGGAGGCAAATCAACCCTGATCAAAATCCTTCTTGGAATCTTGCCGATCCAGAAAGGAAAAGTATCTGTTCTCGGCCGAAAGCCTGGTAAGACCGCCCACAAGACAGGATATCTTCCTCAGAACATTGCCGTAAACGACAGATTTCCCATCAATGTTCTGGATGTGGTCCTTATGGGCCGTCTGGCCAATGCGGGCCGTTTTAGAAGATACACATCCAGTGATCATTCCATGGCAGCCAGAGCTCTGGACCAGGTTAAAATGTCCTCCCACAAAAAACGCATGATCAGCGATCTTTCAGGAGGCCAGCGCCAGAGGGTCCTCATTGCCAGGGCACTGGCCTGTGATCCTGACATCCTCTTTCTTGATGAGCCAACAGCCAGTGTGGATCAGGCCTTTCGCGCCAAATTCTATCAATTGTTATTTGAACTGAACATGGCCGGCAAAACCATTGTGGTCATCAGCCATGACCTTTCAGTATTATCCAGCCACGCCAAGTCAGTGGCCTGCGTAAATAAACATCTTCATTTCCACGATTCCGCTGAAATAAATCAGGAAATGCTGGAAAAAGCTTACCAGTGCCCTGTGGAACTTGTTACTCATGGCCCCATTCCTCACAGGGTCCTTAAGGATCACAAACACGATGTTTGAAATCCTGGAATATGAATTCATGCGCAACGCCCTCACAGCCGGTCTTCTGGTAAGCATCGCCTGCGGCATTATCGGTTCTCTGGTGGTCATAAACAGGATAGTATTCATCTCCGGAGGAATCGCCCACGCCTCTTACGGAGGAATCGGCCTGGCCTTTTTTGCCGGTTTTGCCCCTTATCTGGGGGCAGCCATGGTGGCTCTGCTTTCAGCTCTTATCATGGGTATAGTCAGCCGGGGAAATAAACACCGCTCTGACACTGTCATCGGGGTGATCTGGGCCGTAGGCATGTCAGCCGGCATTATATTCATGGACCTGACTCCGGGATACCATGTTGATCTCATGAGCTATTTATTCGGCAGCATACTTATGGTTCCCCAGTCTTCCCTGCTGACCATGTCCGCAATGAATATGGCCATCATTCTAATAATATTTCTATTTTACAAAGAATTTCTGGCCATATCCTATGACGAGGAGTTTTCCATGGCCATGGGAGTTCCAGTTGGTCCGCTGTATTTTTTACTGCTGCTCATGGTGGCCCTTACAGTGGTCATGACCATCCAGGTGGTGGGACTTATCCTGGTTATCGCCCTTTTAACCATTCCCTCGTATCTGGCTGAAAAGTATACCACGTCCCTTAAAAACATGATGATCCTGGCAGTGATCATAAGTGTGTTCTTCACCCAGACCGGTATCTGGCTGTCATATTATCTCAATCTGAGTACCGGCGCCGTTATAGTGCTGGTAGCCGCAGTATTTTTCTTTTTATCAGGACTTATCCCCAGGAAAGACCGCCTGGACGAGGCAGAAAATGATACAATACCCTCACATTGATCCCATTGCTGTCCAGATCGGCCCTCTGCAGCTTCGCTGGTACGGTCTCATGTATCTCATAGGCTTTGGCCTGGCGTGGCTGCTGGCCAGATACAGGGCAGACAGACCAGGTTCAGGCTGGACCAGGTCGGAACTGCCCGATCTCATAACTTACTGCGCCCTGGGGGTCATTGTCGGAGCCAGGCTGGGATATGTTGTTTTTTATGATTTTCTCGGATTTATAGGCCGTCCCTGGGAAGCCCTGATGATCTGGCAAGGCGGCATGTCCTTTCATGGCGGCATGATCGGGGTTATTTTCTGTCTATATTTATACTCCGTAAAAACCAGCAGGCCTTTTCTGGCGGTAACGGATTTTGTAGCTCCCCTGGTCCCGCTGGGACTCATGTTCGGCAGAATAGGAAACTTCATCAACGCTGAACTCTGGGGCAGGCCTTCTGATCTGCCCTGGGCCATGGTCTTCCCCGGACCTTCCGCGGGGCACCTTCCCCGGCACCCTTCTCAGCTTTACCAGGCCTTTCTGGAAGGCTTTGTTCTTTTCGTTATCTTATGGATATTTTCTTCGCAAAATCCGCCTAGAAAGGCTGTATCCGGCATGTTTTGCCTGGGGTACGGAGTATTCAGATTCGCTGCAGAGTTTTTCCGTGAACCTGATGCCCATCTGGGCTATGTCCTGCTGGACTGGATGACCATGGGGCAGATTCTGTCCCTGCCTTTAGCTGTCCTGGGTATATTTTTACTGGTATCCGCTTATAAGCGTCCTGCCGGATGATGATTCAAAACCATCACAGACCTGTTGAAATCCAGCCTGAATCCGTAAAGCTGTTATTTTTGAACTTATTGTTTTTGCAGGTTTCACAGATTCAGGATCCAGCCCTTGACAATCTTTTTTGAACATGCTCACAAGGGCGCCCATGAAAATCAGCCTGACACCAAAAAAGTTGCGGGCACTGCAGCCCAGCGACATCCTCTTCCAGACACCCTGGTGGGGGCGGGTAAAATCCCGTCTGGGCTCAAAACCTGTGGCTTTTGACATAAAATCCCCCAGGACGGTTGGGGACATCCTGGTTCTTCTTCAGCCGCACGGCCCTGACAACCTCTCCGCCTATGTCCCCCAAGGTCCAGAATTTACTCCTGACCAGGAAAGCTACGGCCCTTTTCTTGAAAACCTGTCTCAGGCCATGCTGGACCACCTGGACTCCCGGGTTTCATTTATCAGATATGACCTGCCCTGGCAGTCCAGGTACGCCTGGGAAATTAAAGAGCAGAAAAGACTGTCCCTGCCAGAACCCCGCTTGCGTGAAATGCGCATGAACATGGGCACCGCATACTGGAATCTGAGAAAGGCGTCCATGGACATGACTGTTGCCAGTTCTTTAGTGGTGGATATCAGCAGCCCAGAAAAAGAGATACTTGGCAGAATGAAATCCAAAACCAGATACAATATCGGTCTGGCAAAGCGCAGAGGAGTAAGTGTGTTCCATGCTGACCCGGAAAGACTTTCTGATTTTTACGAACTTTATGTCCAGACTGCCCGCAGGAACGGATTTGCTATCTGCGATTACAAGCACTTTCAGGCCCTGTTTAATTCTCACCGCAGCAACCCGCAAAACTCAAGACTGTTTTTTCTGCTGGCAACCCACAACCAGGAACTCCTGGCTGGCGCCATTATTGCTGTTTCCGGAAAAACAGCCCTGTATCTTTACGGTGCTTCATCCAATGAAAAAAGAAATCTCATGGCTCCATACGCAGTGCACTGGGAAGCAATGAAGCTTGCCAGGTCTGTGGGATGCTCCAGCTACGATATGGGAGCTGTATCTCCCACATTGGACACAGATCATCCCTTTTACGGATTGTACAGGTTCAAGACCGGTTTTGGAGGAAAAGTTGAGATACGAAGCGGATCTTGGGACTATCCTGTTGATGAGCAGAAATACAATGCCTTTATCAATTCAGACAACCTGGCCAGGGCCTGGGAAATCTGATTCAAATCTTGGCGGAATCAGTACAAAGAGTTAAAAATATAAACAGGATTGGCACTTTGACCACAACTGAGTGTAATAAATAATTATTCATATCTTTCCTTCTTCGAATACACAGTCATCATTATTTATTTCAAGATTTGTAAATCACTGTCCAGGTGTATTGCCCGGGAACATATAATTTGATATCAAACTTTTCAGATTATCTATCAATCTGCCCCTGTATATTTTTGATAAGATAAACCCTGAATTTCCATAAAACAGCATCTCAACCAACTGAAAAGCAACCTTACAAGGATTACCCTGATGCTAACATTTGCCGAGGAATTATTGCTACTGGCCCTGGATGACAAAAAAGGCGTAATAAAACCTCTGCCCTGTCACAGTATGCGATTTGCCCTGACAGGTGCCCTGCTTATGGAACTGGCCATGGCTGGCCGTATAGATACGGACCTGGATTCTCTGCAAGTCATTAATCCCGAACCTACTGGGAACCAGCTTTTGGATGAATTCCTGGAAAGACTGAAAGATTCTGATTCTCCCAGAAACACGGAATACTGGCTGAACGAACTTGCCTGGAATACTGAAAATCTGCAGGACAGAACCTTGCAGCAGCTTGTGCATAAGGGCATTCTTAAAATAGAAGACCGGAAAATTCTCTGGGTATTTGCCAGACGCTGCTATCCGCTTATTGACGATCAGGAGGTCAAGGAAGTCAAAACCCGTTTACGGGAAGTTATTTTAAGCAGGGACATTCCTGATCCCAGGGACGCCGTGCTTATCAGCCTGATCCAATCATGCAACCTGTTTAAAGAAATCTTTACCCAAGAAGAACTTGAACGGGTCATGCCCTGGATAACCAACCTGGCCAAGCTGGATCTTATCGGCAGGGAAGTAAACCAGTCCATTCACAAGATATTTCTGGCTATGACGTCCAGCAGTATTTCGTATTGAAACTAAATATTCTAAAAGACAAAATACATTTATTTTTTCAACTTTTACAAGGAAAAATATAAGGAACAAAACATGCTGAACTTTGCCGAAGAAATTTTGCTGCTGACTTTAGACGATAAGACAGGCACTTTTTACAACCTGCCCAAAGATGTCATACGCACTGCTCTGGCTGGTGCCCTGCTTATGGACCTGGCCCTTGCAAACCGCATTGACACTGACCTTGAATCCTTGACAGTGGTCAGTACCGAACCAACTGGAGACCCGCTCATAGATCAGGTCCTGCAGCGCCTGCAAGGTTCTGACTCCAGGCACACAACCTCGCACTGGGTCAATGAAATTGCCTGGCACAGCGGCAAGCTGCGTGAACAGGTCCTGCAAAGTCTTATTGATAAAGGCGTTTTAAAGATTCAAGACCGCAAAATACTGTGGGTCTTTGCCAAACGTAAATATCCCCTTATGAATGACCGGGAAGTCAAGGAAGTCCGCGCCAGACTGCGCGAACTTGTCTTTAACCAGGACATCCCGGACCCGCGCGAAGCAGTGCTCATTGGCTTATTGTCTGCCTGCAACATGGTAGACACCCTGTTTACGGAACAGGAACTGCCGGAAGTCATGCCAAGATTGACTGAACTGGCCAAGCTGGATCTTATAGGAAGAGAAGTGGCTCAGTCCATCAGGGATATTTATTCAGCCATGAACGCGTATAGTCGAAACCGGATCATTGATTGATATCTATCTGATGCTTGTTCTTCAGAATCTGCGGCGGGAGAACCCGTATCAGCAAAAACATGAACCAGGGGATCTCTTCGACGTCAGCCGTGGATTTTGCTCAAATCCATACATTGTCTCCAGGAACCACCAGGGGCTGGCCGGAAACTACTGTCAACAGCTATAATTTTTAGTAAGCGCTCCACCCGGCGCGCCCGGGATCAAACCTGCGAGTAACTTTTAATTAC
>JBKHCI010000054.1:0-11514 GCA_046541915.1 Desulfonatronovibrio sp.
GGCACCATTTTCTGATAACACGCTGCAAATCCTCAAACTGCACCGGCTTGGCAAGATAATCGTTCATTCCAGCCTCCAGAAATTTTTCCCGGTCACCTGCCATGGCATGGGCGGTGATGGCAATAACAGGCAGATCCCTTACGGCGGGATCTGATGAAGACCTGATTATCCTGACGGTTTCCAATCCATCCATAACCGGCATCTGGATATCCATGAGCACACAGTCGAATCTGTTATCCTTCAACAGATCAAGGACTTCCTGACCGTTTTCAGCCACTTCCACGGTATAGCCGGCTTTTTCCAGGAGTTTTCCAAGAGGAACATAATTGGAAGCCTCGTCCTCGGCCAGAAGAATATTCAGGTTCGTACCTGCCCCGGATATATTAGAAGTTTCCCAAGCCTGATCCTGGGATTGTTTTTCAGGAACAGCAAAAGGCAGGACCACGTAAAAAGCGCTGCCCTCTCCAGGGACACTTTCCACAAAAATGTTGCCGTTCATCAAGCTGACCAGTCTTTTAACTATGGACAGACCAAGCCCGGCCCCCTGGTGTTGACGGGTAAGAGATCCATCCAC
The DNA here is from genome assembly GCA_046541915.1 of Desulfonatronovibrio sp. GTDB lineage: Bacteria > Desulfobacterota > Desulfovibrionia > Desulfovibrionales > Desulfonatronovibrionaceae > Desulfonatronovibrio. The sequence goes on from JBKHCI010000054.1 coordinate 575, forward strand.
CTGCACAAACGGGTCGAATAAATTTTTAAGTCTACTCCGGGATATGCCCACGCCTGTGTCTTGTATGCTGAAAAGTATACGCAGGTCGCTGTCTGTGAACGGAGAAACAGGTTCAACCCTTAAACTGACCAGGCCTTCTTCAGTATATTTCAGGGCATTGCCCACCAGGTTAAACAGGATCTGGCGGACTCTGGCACTATCGCCCACCAACATTGACGGCAAATCCGGATCCACGAAGCAGTCCAGAGAAACATTCTTATCCCCGGCTGTAATACGGAACAGTCCGCATACTGAATCGCACAATTCCCTTACGCTGAATTCTTCTTCATGAATCTCCATTTTACCGGCTTCAATTCTGGAGACATCAAGGATATCAGAAAGAAGCCTGGTAAGCCTGCTGGCTGATTCTATGGCCAGATCCACATATTCTTTTTGTTCAGAGTTCAGCTCAGTGGACCGGACAAGTTCCAGCATTCCGGAGATCCCGTTTAAAGGGGTTCGTACTTCATGACTCATATTGGCCAGAAATTCTGACTTGGAATGATTAGCTGCTTCGGCCTGTTCCTTGGCCTGACTCAATTCTTTATTGGCCTGCTGAATCTTAGCCACATACTCCCCGATTCTGTGTCGCATGTCATTGAAATAGTCGACAAGCATCTGCAGTTCATCATTTATTTTCCGCCTCCTCTTCAGGGAAAATGATCTGTGATTCTTTTGAGGGTCATCCTCCCTGAGGAAAGACGCAAAGCTCAGAAGGTGCTTTCCGATCACCACGTGAAAGGCTCCGGCAATAATCATGGCCAGGACCACGGAAAGGCCAAGCTGAATGACCAGAACAAGCAGGGTGCTGTCCAGCACGGCTCTGTTCATCTGACGTTTATTGATGAACAGCGTCATTGTACCAATCTCAACTAAATTATCCTTGTATACATAATTCAGATCCCGGGAAACCTGCTCATGGTAGGGCTTGGCCTCAATTCCGGCTGAAAGGTCTACATCTTCGTCACCGCGGATCTCTATCCGGTCAATAAACCTGCTGGACACAATCCCTTCAATCTGCTTTTGCACGGAGCTGTAATCAGTCACCCACAGGCTGGATATCAGAAAGGGAACAAAAGTTTGATTTATCTGTTTAATATTTTGTTCCAGATGGCCGGTCTCGCGTTTAAATGAAAAATACCAGTAAACAAAGGTAACCATGACCACGATGACCAGGAAAGCAGACAGCGTATAAAGAAAAAATCTCCTGGTGCAGGAGCCTTTTGGGGTTATCATTCCTGCTTGCCGCCTCTGTTTTCTGTAGTCACATGGGAAGTGGATTCCCGGACAATCTGTTCATAAGTACCATCCTCTTTCATCTCTCTCAAGGTCCTGGCCACCTTACCGGCCAGGTGCTCATGCTTCTTGTGCAGATACAAATACATATTCCTGCTGGCCAGGGGCGGCTCCAGGTGATGAATACCTGAAAGACCGCGAAGTTTGATTTGCTCATAACCGGTGAGCTTGGCGTAAAGAGCCACATCAATCCTTCCCTTCTCCAGCATGGAAAAAAGTTCGGTTTCTGTGGGAACCAGGGTTACATGGGGAAAATTCCTGGTATTTTCTTCCAGAATTTTCCACCCCCTGACAATGCCTATATGAAGATCCCTGAGGCTTGCCCAGCCGTCAACAGGATAGGATTTTTTGGCAAAAGCCACAAAGTGCATGGTCATATTGGGCTCTGGAACCCGGACCAGATTTGGAAATTTCTTTTCCATCCCCTTAATTCTGTTAAGCTCTGCGTCAATCAATCCGGCATTGACATCCACCAGGGACCTTTCAGTGGGGGTAAACATAATTTGCGCTTTAATCCCGATTCTTTGAAAAGCCTCAATAACTATCCTGTCCAGCATTCCGGTCTGCCGGGGATTGGAAAGCAGACTTTTATACGAAGTGCTTATGGTGATTATCTGATTTTCAGCATTGGCAAGCCCTGGGACCAGAAGAAAAAACAGACCCAGAATACATATCTTGAATCCTGTTCTCATGAACATATCTGTTCTCCTTTCCTGAGGATAAATATTTAGTCTGTTTGCAAAGTATGGACGGCAACCTGATAATGTCGGCCCTATGTGCTTTTTTGCCCTTTTACTGCCAGGAAGTAAACTTTAAATCGCCCGCATTCTTCTGAACATGCCAGGTTCATCGGGAAAAATCTTTACCACAAAAAAAACCAGCCTGATATTTTCTATCAGGCTGGTTCAGACAAAACACGGTCAAAATGAATCCTGGTGTAAATTAACGCGGCCAGCGATATGACCGATCAAAAGACCTCCTCTGATAATCCCGTACCTGTCCGCGCTGTTCCTCACTCAGCAGATCATAAATCCGGTTTCGGATTTCAATGGAAAGTGTCAGCATTTCTCTTTGCTTCCGGCTCATGGCTTCGTGCAGCTGGCTGACCTGTTCTGGATCGGGTCTGTCGGCATCCAGAGCATACGCAAAATCATCCCTTGCGTCCAGCATATCCAGCATTAATTCCCTTTGTTCCCGTCTGGATTCTCTTTCTACAGCTCGGATGTCTTCTCGCTGTTTATCGGTGAGACCGGGCAGATTCAGAAAGTCAGTCATTGTCCTGCCGGACATCATACCTGACCCCATCATACCTGGACCATAACCAAAGCCATTGTCAGTGACCTGACCATACCGCCGCCCCATCATACCTGGTTCATAGTAGCAAGAGCCATTATCCGGGACCTGTCCATACTGCTGACCCATCATTTGCTGGCCTCTATGGTACTGGCCCCTTTGAGCTTCAGCCATACCGGCATTGATATTCAGAAAACAAAACACAGCCATGAGAAAAAAGACCGGCTTTAAAAGTATATTTGTTTTCATACCCAATACCTCCTTAAGACAGTTTTCATCCTGCGATCTTTCTCCTGGGATGAAACATATTTACTGGGCTCTGAAGAGATGGATTCTCACATGCCCAGCCTGCAATTTTCTCCGTCCTCGCAGTAATTGCGGATAAACTGACCAAGCTGAATACCCAGATTATAGCATTTTTTCCCTGCCAGGCATTCTTCCACATCCTGTTCTTCCAGATGAGTGGCCAGCTCATGGTCACCCTTTTTGAAACGGGCCAGCCAGGCATCGGTCTCCTTATCCATTTCCAGGTCAAATTCCAGACCATACTTTTCTATCTCAGGGAAAAGATCCTTGATTTTTGATTTGAGTTCGTCCTTGGTCATAGTAAACTCCTTTATATATTTTGGTTAAAAACCCATGTGGGGCACAAATCTTCTGGCAACTGTTCACCATGTTTTTTACTCCCAGCCAAAGAAAACCCTGTCATCCCCACTCAATCTGTTTGCTGCTGGATTCCGGCTTTCGCCGGAATGACAGAAAAAAGCAAAGTCCTGCTTTAACTGTCACCCCGGTCCCGGATCAAGTCCGGGATGACGGATCCGGGGACCAGGTTAATTTCCTGCAAATGGGAATGCGCCGAGATGACAGGAAGGTGAACAGCTGTACACTATGGCTGAAAATACCGGTGAATTACTCCCCTTCAGGGTTTTTCCAGCCGGGCTGAGACGAAATTCCAGTTAATCAGATGGTTGATAAAGGCATCAATATAATCCGGCCTTCTGTTCTGATAGTCCAGATAATAGGCATGTTCCCAGACATCCATTGTCAGCAGGGGTTTAATGCCCTGAGCCAGGGGGGTGTCTGCATTGGACGTCTTCATAACCTCCAGCTTGTCCTGGTTCAGAACCAGCCAGACCCATCCGCTGCCAAACTGGGCTAGGCCGGCATTTTTAAACTGCCGCGCAAACTGTTCAAACCCTCCAAAATTTTCCTGAATTTTTTGCCCCGCGATTCCGGTAGGCTCTCCGCCTCCTCCGGGCTTCATTGAATTCCAGTAAAAGGTATGATTCCAGACCTGGGCCGCGTTATTAAAAATTCCAGACCTTTGGGGATCACCTTCTGTTTTTATAATAATCTGCTCCAGAGTTTCATCAACCAGTTCAGAATCCTGAATCAGTTTATTCAGATTGGCTACATAAGTATCATGATGCTTGTCATGGTGGTAGTCCAGGGTCGCGGCACTGATATGAGGACCCAGGGCATCTTTTGGATACGGGAGTTCAGGCAATGTAAAATTCATGATCAGCTCCTTTTGAAGCCATTATTCCGGGTTAACAGGCTGTTGAAAATCTCCCAATTGCTGCGTTGCTGCGTTGCTGCAAAAAGTTCAAACTCTTACGTATCATAAATACGCCGCGACCTTGAACTTTTTTTGTTCCTTGCACTTGGAATTTTTGAACAGCCTGTCTAATAAGAACTTTTTCAACACGCTGTTAAGGTGCCGGACGCATAATAAGATCTGGTTAATTACTGTAATCATAAAACATATTTAATGAAAACAGCAGTAAGGTTCTCACGTGAACCTTACTGCTGTTGCGGACCTGGATCAGTGATCCATGGTCTTTCTACTGTTTCTTCATGGGCTGGTCACAGCAAACCAGCTCGCCTTCTCCGGCTTCTTTAACTTCCACAACATTTCCGCATATTTCACATTTGTACACTTCTCCAACACTAGTCATAAGTCACCTCCAATTCTGGTTGTATAGGGTTAATGATCTCAAAAATTATGCAGCTCTGAATGCCATAGGTTTTTTACTACTGTGCGGAAATCAATTTATAAACCCTGTGGGCATCGTCATGAGATTCAGAGTACAAAGTGCCCGGTTTAGGCAACCCTGCTGCCTTCCACGCCAGAAGGGGGTCCAAAAACTTCTCCTGGACGCATTCCCTGGGCTGATCCAGCTTCTTGCATACCGCGTTCAAAATTGGGAAGGCATTGAATTTTTTATAATAGCCACGCATAAAATTCAAAACTTCCAGGGTTTCTTTGTCCAGCTCAGGTCCGTCAAGCTGCTTTAATATTGCCTGGGCAACCTCTTCATTCCAGTCATCCTGATTGACCAGATATCCGTCTTCATCCACTTCAATTTCTTTACCTTTGACGTTCAGGTAAGGCATGTTGCAAAGCTCCTTTGGGCTTGTCCCTTTATGATTAGATTCAACAATGATCCTTGCCGGCTGACTGATTCATGGCCCAGCCCGGAATAAATCATAATTAAAAGTTAGTTCCGCTTTAAAGGTTGTCAAGAAATTCAAAGATGAAAGCATTAACAGCTTGCTGAAAAAGTCCTTATTCAGCAGACTGTTCAAAAATTCCAGGCGCCCTGCATTAAAGATCAGATAAAAATCTGTTTTCAGGGATTAAGCTCTTTCTTTCTGACCCATTGCCGGTTCTGGTCATGAACAAAATGGTCATCCTCAGCCAGGCGGTACATGCGGATCCTGTTCTGGCGGGCCACTTCTTCCACTGATGTGCCTGTCTCTTTTGCTACAATCTGAAAAAGAGCCAGCCGGTCGTTATTTTCCGCCTTGACCATGCTCTGAACAGAAGCAGGGGCATCCGGTTCAACCAGACCAACCAGGCCGGTCCAGGCTTCTCCTGCATAACCGGCATTTTTGGCTTCCTGAAGAGCAGGATACCTGTCGCGCATACTGGAAGTAACCTGTTCCTTGCTCCGGGCATAAGCCTGCGTATTCATGAGTACTATCAGACCAAAAAGCGCCAGGATAATAACCGCAACATTATTTTTTTTCATTTTATTCCTCTCTGTAGTAAAATTTATTTTGTTTTTTTCTTGGAAACTGGGTCCTGCAAAAATTACTTAAACATCTCAAGCTCTTCTTCTGTAAAGATGTCATCCATATCCCCCTGAAAACTCAGGGCGTCATCCAGGGCCCTTTGGACCTTCAGGTTGATATCCACAGTAACATGAATGGGGGCTATTTCCACCCGGTGGGTGGTATCCGCGGTTACGTGATGCCGGGTGCAGGCTCCCAAAAGCAGCAGCACTCCCGCAATGGCCGGGACAATTAAATTTCGCATGGCATTCTCCTGTGTTAATGTTTTGGGCATGTTTGCCCGGGACACACTCAAGCCGGACTGAACCGGACTTGATATAAAACCTACTGTTCAAAATCCAGCAGGTCATCCAGGGTTTTTTTTACGGACTCATCTCTGGTCAATTGGAAATGAAGGACCCGGTTCACAATCTCCTGCAGATCATTTACATTTACAACCAGACTGCCTACTTCCTGGGGAGGATCTCCCTGGACGCCCTTCCCCCTGAGTTCTATTCTGGCAGAAGTATCGTCCGGCCCGGGCTCCAGGTTAACAGACAAAAAATCATATTCAAAATCGCGCAGGGCCTGTTCCAGCCTCTCAGACACTGTAGACAGATACGGATGGTCCTTCATTGCCTGACGAACATACAACAAAAGCATGTCCAGCCATTCTTCATCTTTTATACTCAATCTGCCGGTTCCTGGCACTGAATAAAGATAACCCTGACCTATTGTTACTTTATCTTGTTTATACAACAAGGGAACCCGTCCGTAAACGCGTCCGCTTCCAGCAACCTTTTCCTGGCTGATCCTGGATACCAGATGCACCAGATCAATATCCTCAAAAAAAACTTCAAAATCAGCGTTAAAATCCTGTAAATCAACGCGGGCGGCATGAGCGGCAATAAAACCTCCTTCAGGCAGATTCCATCTGGTCTTCTCCACAAAGATCCTTTGAGGAGATTCCAGCCTGAAAGTCGCAAAACCATCCACTAATTCCAGCTGGCCGATCCTGATTCTTTGTATTTCCATCCTCTGATTACCCGGAGTAGTCAAAGGAAAAAAGTCATTCAAAAGCATGGAACCGCTGATCCCGGCTGCCTCCATATCCATATCCGGCTCCCGCACGTCTGCGTCTCTGACATCTATACGCACCTGAGGCCTTAGCCCTGACCCTTCTATAACCAGATCAAAATCAGCCCTGGCCGATCCTTCAATACTCATATTTTCCGGCATGGAAGCAACAGCGTCCAGCATCTCCTTTTCCGGAATATCAAACCATTTGGTATGAGCATTAATTTTTCCGGCAACATCTTTATCCGGGTCAACCAGCATATCCACTGCAAACTCAAGCTCGGCTCCAGGCAGAAAAGGCCAGCTGCCTCTGGATTTTACCTGATAATTCTCAACCGCTGCCTGACCTGAAATACCAGGGAAGTTAACGCCGGAATAAGAAATCCCACCAGTGGAAAATTGTCCCTGTCCAGCTGTCGCGCTTCCCAGGACAAAGGGAATATCAAGGGAAATATCCGCGATCTCCGCGCCGATTTTTTTCAGCCTGGCCAGATCAACTTCCAGTTTAATACGGCTATCCGCGTTAAAAGCGCCCTTTTCATCTTCGTGCAGTTCTCCGCTGAAGCTCAGATCCCTGCCTGATATATCAGCATCCTTAAGAAAAGCGTCAAATCCACTGTTTAGTCTGGTATGCCAGGACAGGTTTTTAGAACCGCTTTTCATTATTTCAAACTGGGCTGGCAAATTTCCAGGCTGATTTACAAAGTCAAGTCCTTTTACCTGGTATCTTTGGGAACCAGATTGCAGATATATTTCTTTGATGCTTAAACTGCTTTGTTCGCTCAGGCTTCCCTTAATCTGTTCAGGCCCGGCTTCAATATAAAACGGAGCCTCTAGCAATAAATCCCTGACCTTAAGACCATGAACAGGAAGAAAAAAACCAGCGCTGGCAAAATCCAGGCGTTTGGCGCTCATCTGCAGAAACCAGATGTCTTCAGTTGAAACCGCCTCTGGGGAATAAGCCGCATTAAGATGGCCCTGTCCTCTGGCAGTCAGGGAACGGTCAGCCTCAACTTTAACCGGACTAAGAAAATCAAGCTGAGCAGGCAGGAATTCAACCCCGGCCTGCCATTCAAAGTCAGCAGTGTACTTTGGTGAGTCTTTAAGCAGTTCATTTATGGAGCTCTGTTTTCCGTGCAGCCTGAATGAAGCGGACACAGGGCGGTTAAGCCTGGAGGAAAGTTCCAAGGAGGTTCCGTTTTCGCTTATTATAAGCTCCAGATGATCCAGCAGATTGTTGTTATAGCTTAATCCGGCAAGGTTCAGCCTGGCTTCCAGCTGGTCAAAAACCAGCTGATCATCAAACCGGGCCCTGGCTGAAAAAACTCCCTCTTCAAGTCCGGGGCCGTTTTCAATCCCCCACATACGCAAGTCTTCCGCCTGTACCTGGATGTCAACACTGCCTAGCCCCTTGCCCTGACTGTTTATTTCCCAGTAAAGGTCCAGCCCGGCCTGAAAAGCGCCCGACTTTTCCAGGTCAGGTTCAGTTTCTCTGAAAAAAAACCGTCCTGGCCCTAGAAATTCAGACCATAAAGCCCTGGCCCGCACCCTGGTTTCCATGGTCTTTAAATTACTCTGTCCTTTTATGAAAAATGGCTGGGCCAGCACCCTGGACCAGACTGAGAAAGTCAGCCTTTGGTCATCAGCAAAATTCGCCAGCAAAGAGAAAGGGATATGATAGTTTTTTTCCTGAAAATCCAGGATCAGGGAGGAAGACCTGACATCAATGGTTTGCGCGGGGATGGCCAGCGCGGTGTCTGAATCAGATTGAGACTTTGGAAGCCCCAGATCCAACTTGTTATCTCTAAAAGCAACATGCCCCTTAAGACCGTTTATAACAATCTCATCCACCATGCCCTGCAGCAGGCTGCCCACACTGAAATAAACAATCACGGAATCAATATGAACCATGGGCTTCCGGGCTGAAACTTCGGTCAAATGCAGGCTTTTATGGGTAATGGCCTGGACTTTGACCACCGGATCAGCCAGACCGTTTGAGCGCATCTGGCCTGTAATTATCCGTTCCAGCAACATTGGGCCGCCCGCGTAAAAGCCGGCCAGCAATGCCAGAAGCACAATGGCTGCCAAGATCAGCAGTTTGACAAACCTGGTGAGCATAACCTTTTTCATATTCCTGAAGCCCACAGTCTAGATTCAAAAATTGTAACTATTCCGCATTTATATATACCATTCCAGACGATGTCTGACCAATGTTATTTTTACAGCTTAAAAGCGCCCTGAAAGCCGGCGCTGTTCCAACGGATTTACAGAGCTGTGGTGGAAAAAGTAGCGTGATGCACATAAAGCGGTCTCTTGTCAAAAGTACGTATCCTTGCAAGACCCCATCCAATTTTTACAACTGTATCCTCAATCTCCCGGTCTGGAGACCGGACCCTTTCACTCACGGCAAATGGCCTGTCCATAAACATCATAAGTCCCCTGGAAAAATTGGCCAGCAGGCCTTTTATTTTAGATGCATGCTGGAGTGAAAAATTTCTCCAGCTAAACTTTATGCCCAAAAATACAGACAGATAGAGCATAGAGACCCGGGCCTCGGTTTTTAGAACATTCTTCATTGACTTGTGAGTTTCTTGTTGTATAAATATGGCCATTGCGGATGCACAGGAAAAACACTGTCTATTCACCACGCCTTTGTCAGGTTGAAGCAACGGTTCTTATTGGTTTTTCGTATTGCTGCTTGTTTGACTGGTCATGTTTCCGTTTGCCGGAATCATCAGCTTGAGTACGCTCTCCCGGCTGCTTGAACAAATTAATGATTCCTGCTTAGGGATTGCCCCGGGAGCCTGCAGCAAAAAAACCAGTCAGAACAAGGGATAATATCACTGCGTGGTGGAAAATTGAAAAAAACAAACTTATCCAAAAGATGAAAAAAATACTTATATTTTCTTTGATTATATTCTTCGCCCAGGTCGACTCATGTTTTGCATGGGGGCCCATGACTCATACCTACTTTGCCCATGAAATTCTTCGGGCGGCCAGCCTGCTTTCTGCATCGGTTTATTCCCTGCTCACTGCTTACTCCACCAATTTTATTTATGGTTCCATTGTTGCGGATAATTACCTGGGTAAACCAGAACATAAAAATCCCCATGACTGGGAAACCGGCTTTCTGCTTTTGGGCAATGCCGGGAAACGCACTGACGCGGCCTTTGCTTACGGCTTTCTCAGTCATCTGGCCGCTGACACTGTTGCCCACGGGCAGATGGATCTGGGCGCCAAATCCAAACTTGGTCATGCCTGGATTGAAATGGAATCAGACAGTCTCATGGCCAAAAGCTGCTGGAGAACTGTGGCCAGGCTGGACAAAAACAGGCTCCGCTCCAATGACCAGCTTGCAAATCTGATTATTGATCCAGTGGATTGCCGTTCCAAAAATTTTCAGAGAATATACAGGATGAGCATAAAAATGTCTGTGCTCAACTACAGGAGATGGACCAACTTTTACAAGGAAGACTTTGCAGGATATCACCGCATGTCGGTTTTCAGGGCAATCGATGTCATAAATAAAAAAGAAGCAAGCCAATACCTGAAGCATGATCCCAACATCAAAAAAGGCAAAAGACTGACTGCCAGGCTCCAAAATATTCTTGCCTGAGATGTTTTTTGTGCTTTAATCCGGAAAAGCAAATCCGGATTTTTATCAGGCCTTGATTCAGGCAGTCATTCCAGGCACAAACCCTGATTCCCCTTCTGGTTTATAAAACAGCTTTCAAAATAATCTCAAAACCCCAGCTGATCCTGACGGTCCAAAGTCCGGTAATTAATGGCTTCGGACAGATGGCTGACCTGGATGTTTTCAGCGCCTTCCAGATCGGCTATTGTCCTGGAAAGACGCAGAATCCGCACATACGCCCTGGCTGAAAGCCCCAGACTGGAAACCGCTGTTTCCAGAAAATCATGTTCAGCCTGTCCTATTAAACAATAATTATTCAGCCATTTACCGGAAAGCTGACTATTGGTGTAAAAAGGAAGATCTTTGTAGCGTTTTTCCTGGATCTGCCTGGCCTTGGCGATATTATTGCTCATAGTGGCTGAATCAATGGTGCTCCTGGCCATTTTCAGATCTTTATAGGGAACAGCAGGCACTTCAATGTGCAGATCAATCCGGTCCAGAAGAGGACCGGACAGTCTGGAACGGTATCTTTGAATCTGAA
>JBKHCI010000055.1:0-11494 GCA_046541915.1 Desulfonatronovibrio sp.
CAGGAATTTGGTGAGCTTATCGGGATGAATCTGTAGAAGAAATCCGAATATCTTTCAGATTATAAAAAAGTGGTGAATAGTGTGTTTATTCACCACTTTTTTTGTTTAGTCACAATATTCAACAAGATGCTAAGGCTGGAATTGATCTAACTGGACTTGTATCTTTTGGGATTGATATTAAGTTTTTTTACCTTGTAATTGATGATCCGGTAACTGGTCCTAAGCTCCCGGGCCGCCTTGAGCATGTTTCCGTTGGTTTTTTTCAGGGCGTCTATGATAAGTTCCTGTTCAAATCTGGCTACTGTATCCACAAAGGGGAGTTCATTGTCTGTGGCAGTGCTTTCAGCGGTCTGGAGGGTAGGGGGCAGATGATAGGTCCGGATTACTTCCTCATTGCAGATAAGGGCCGCTCTTTCAACGCAGTTTCTCAGTTCACGCACATTGCCCGGCCAGTCGTACTGGGTAAGAAGATCCATGGCCGGGGAAGATATCCGCTTGATTTCCTTCTCATATTCTTTGCTGAATATATCCAGAAAATGTTCGGCCAGGGGCAGTATGTCCTGCCTGCGTTCTCTTAACGCCGGAATAAAAACAGGAAAGACATTGAGCCGATAATAAAGGTCTTCCCGGAATTTCCCCTGTTCAATAAGTTTTTCCAGAGGCTGATGAGTAGCGCAGATCATGCGCACGTTTACCCGGGTGGTCTTTTCGCTGCCCAGACGCTGGATTTCACCTTCCTGAGTGGCCCGGAGAAGTTTGGCCTGAGCAGCAAGGCTCAGTTCCCCTATTTCATCCAGAAACAAAGTGCCCTGATGGGCCAGCTCAAAGCGGCCTTTTTTCTTCCCGGCTGCCCCGGTAAACGCGCCCCTTTCATATCCGAACAGCTCGCTTTCCAGAAGCTCTGAAGGCAGGGCCGCGCAATTAAGTTTTACAAATGGTTTGCTCTTTCTGGGGCTCAGTTTGCAGATTGCTTCTGCCAGGAGTTCTTTTCCCGTGCCTGATTCCCCTCTCAAGAGAACCGTAGCTTTACTGGGAGCTACCTGCATGATCTGCCCCATGATGGTGACCATGATTTTGGAGGTGGCGATAAGCTTATTTTCGGCCAGTTCCTGGGTGCTTAGAATCTGATTTGAGGCCAGAATATCCGGGTATTCCTTCTGTCTGCCCAGTTCTTCCTGCAGAAAGGAAGTCTGTCTGGCAATTATAATTCCCAGTACCTGCAGAAAACGGCAGATTTCTTCAAGCTCGGAAATGTTTTTCAGTTCCATTTCTGCGTTGAGTACGCCGTGAATTTCCAGTTCATCATCCGGACTTTTTCTTTTAACCGGGACAGAAATAAAGGAAAGGGAAGCCAGTTCCTCGGGGGAGCGGTCAAAGGCCAGGTTCAGGAAGTTAGGGTCGTCCTTCATGACCGGGACGATAATTGGCGTTTTTTCTTTGACTACAAGACCGGTAATGCCCTGACCAGGGGTATAGGAATACTTGGGTGTTTTGCGGTGTCCGTGGGATACGCTGAAATCAATGGTCTGGCTTTTGGGGTCCAGAATAGCCAGGGACATACGTTTGAATCCCATTTCCGCTGCAGTGGTTTTAAGAAGGTTTTCCAGACCTTTTTGCAGGGGGCTCTGCCAGCCCAGCTGCATCAGTATGTTTTCCAGGATAGTAAGGTATTTGCGTTCTTTCATCTGGTTTGCCCCGGGAGCATACTGCGGCAAAAAATAATCATGATATGTTTTCCAGTCTTACTTTCCAGTTAACCTGTTTCAGCATCCGGCGGTCTACCCCGCCAGATGCTGAAACTGTTGTTTTTTGTGACAGGTTTACAGGTGTAAGCGCCTAAACGTCTTGAGCAACAAAGTCGGCTCCCAGCCGGGCAGCTTTGAGGTTGACATCCACCAGTCCGGGTTTGAGCCGTTTTTTTATGGAATCAAGGAGGTCTTCAAGGCCAAGAGACAGGACCCCCATGGAAAAAAACGCGCCCATGAGCACAGTGTTGGCGGTCTGGACTACTCCGGTCTGCCTGGCCAGGGAAATGCAGGGAATAAACTTTGCCCCTGGAGAGCATTTAAGTGTCTCAGACTTGATTAAATCCATGGACGGATAAATTTCTTTACCCGTGGATACCGATATAGGGGGTACAGGGTTTTCACTGCTGAGGACTAGTCCTGCGGGGTGCAGAAAAGACAGAGCCCTCATGGTCTCCATGGGTTCAAATCCCAGGATGACGTCAGCTTCGCCCTGGGAAATCTTAGGACTTAGATATCCTCCCAGAAGAACAAAGGAGTGAACAATTCCGCCCCTCTGGGCCATTCCATGGATTTCTCCGGCGCTCACTTCAATACCGTGCTCCAGAGCTGTCTCAGCCAGGAGTTTGGTGGCGGTCAGAGTTCCCTGGCCTCCGACTCCGGTAAATAATACGCGTAATGGTTTCATATATCAGCTCCTGGACTCTGGTTTGATGTCTTTACAGATCTGAACGCAGACCATGCAACCGGCGCAGGCATCGGGATTGATTCCGACTTTTCCCTCCCGGGTAAAAAAGGCCGGGCAGGCCAGGGTATCCAGACATTCCTGACTGGCCGGTCCTGACTCTTTGACCACGGCGATTTTGTTTCTTTTAACCCCCAGTACTCTTTTGGCGTAAAGAGGACAGGGTTCTTCGGCTATAAGTACCCTGACTCCGTCAGTATTTTTAAATTCTTCAAGGGCTTCACCCAGGGCCTTCTGATTAAGGGCCTTGACTTTGCGGACCTTTTCCACGCCCACGGCCTTGACGATTGGCTCGATTTCAATGCTGCCCGGTCTGTGTCCGTACAGGGACTGGTCAACCCCTGGGTGAGGCTGATGACCGGTCATGGCAGTGGTTCGGTTGTCCAGGATGACCAGGATGAGGTTGTAATTATTGTAAACAGCGTTGATCAGCCCGGTTATCCCGGAGTGAAAAAAGGTGGAGTCTCCTATAAAAGCCACCACCGGGTTGTCCACGACTCTGGACATGCCGCATCCCCCGGATACAGACGAACCCATGCAAAGAAGAAAATCCGCTGATTTTAAGGGCGGAAGAATGCCCAGAGTATAACAGCCTATATCTGAAGAATAAACAGCCTCGTCACCAAAGACTTTGCGCACGCTTACATAAACCGATCTGTGAGAGCAGCCGGCGCACAGATTGGGCGGACGGTTGGGCAGAGCTGCTACGTCAGGAGCGCAATGCTCCCTGTTATTATCAGCTTCAAGTCCCAGTGCTTTTGACAGGGCTTGGTCAATGCAAAGGGTGGAGTATTCATCCCAGACAGACAGAATATCTCCCTTGCCCATGACATCCACAGACAGCTTTTCTTTCTGACAGAGGATGCGGACATCGTTTTCCAGAATGGGCTCGAGTTCTTCCAGGATGACAACCTTGTCCAGTCCTTCCAGAAAATTCTTGATCAGGTTTTCGGGAAATGGATAGGCAATACCCAGTTCCAAAACCTTGACTTTGATTTCCGGGCGGGACTTGAGCACATCTTTTAAATATGAACGAGATACTCCTGAAGCAATAACCCCGACCTGGCCCTCGCCCCATGACTTATTCCAGGAGGAGTTTTCAACTTCAAGCCTGATTTTTTCCAGGTTAGCGGTCAGGGCCTTATGCCTGACCCTGGCAACCGCTGGAATGGGCACAAAGCGGCCAGGATTCTTTTTGAATTCACCCCTGGTTACTGCCGGCTTCATCTTTCCGAAATCAACCGGGCCGCGCAGGTGGTTGACACGGGTGGTTGTCCGGAGCAGGACAGGCTGTTCCCATTTTGCGGACAGTTCCATGGCCTCTCTGGTCATGTCCTTGCATTCCTGGGCAGTGGAAGGCTCAAAACAGGGCAGTCCGGCCAGACGGGCGTAATATCTGTTGTCCTGTTCATTCTGGCTGGAATGACACCCTGGATCATCGGCTGAAAGAATGACCAGTCCGCCGGGAGTGCCTATATAAGCCAGGGTCATCAGGGGGTCTGCCGCCACGTTTACACCTACATGCTTCATGGTGACCAGGGTGGGCACACCGCCCAGAGCAGCGGCTCCGGCTGTCTCCATGGCTACTTTCTCATTGGGGGCATATTCGAAATAGTATTCCCCCCTGGAGGAAAGCCTGAAAAATGTGTCTGGCGCCTCTGATGAGGGTGTGCCCGGATAGCAGGAAATAAATCCAACACCAGCCTCCAAGGCTCCTCTGACGATGGCTTCATTCCCCAGGAGCAGTTCTTTTGCCCCGGGATTAGGATCTAAAAGGTCCATAATGCTTTTCCTTATGTCAGTTTGATAGTTTTTGACGAATTGTTGCTATCTTATATTCAAGAAAGCCAAGATCATTGTCTCTGGCTTCTTCTTTGAGGTCTTCATAAGCTTTCAGAGCAGTTGGGTAATCCCCGGCGTTTTCAGCATTAAATGAGAGCAGGTTCAAATATTGAACCCTGAATTCATCAGGGATATCCGATGATTCATTTTGAAGGATACTTACCGCCTGTTCATAATCCTGCATGAGTTCAAAGGCTTTTGCCCTGCCCAGCAAGGCAACCGGCCGCATTTCCGGATCCAGTCGGCCCAGTTGTTCAAAGCTGTCACTGGCTGTGCTGTATTCTCCCGTGTTCATGGAAGTCCTGGCCATTTCCAGAAGAATTGCTCCCTTGAGCCGTTCAGGTGCCTGATCCAGGAAGGTTTCAAGCTGGGAGATTCTGCTTTCAGGTTCTTCTGCGGCCAGGATGGTTTCAAGCTGGGAATTGGCCTGGTTTATTTTTCGTTCCTGCCAGAATGAATTCAGGGAATAGGCTGCTGCAACAAATAAAATAATGCCTGTGACCGCCAGAATGATCCGGAGATTATCCTGAATTTTTTGCAGGAAAGGATGAGCTGAGTCATCTGCTTCACTCATTATTCTGTCTATAAATCCTTTTTTTTCGGCATCGCTCATGTAGGCTCCTTGAACAGTCCTGCTAAATCAGGCTCTGGATAGATATAATAACACAAAACTGGCCTTCAATTTAGTGGTTGGCCATAATATATGATGAACAGCTACAAAAGTATTAATAAACTGGATTTTACTGACAATCAACTGTTTTTTACAAAAATGTAATTATTGACAATAAATTTCCGCCACAAAAGATATCGACAGGATTACTTTCTTAAACCAGCGGATATATTTCCGGCTATTGCAAGCATACTGACAGCGGCCGGACTGTCAGGCTGGGTTTTGACATAAACGTATCCTTCATCTCCTGAACGAACGATTTCAGGGTCAATGGGGATACTGCCCAGAAAGCCAACATCCATTTCAGCAGCAAGATCCTTTCCACCGCCTGAGTTGAATATATCAAGATGCTCCCCGCATTTTGGGCAGGCATAACCGCTCATATTTTCCAGAAGACCCAGGATAGGGGTATCCATTTCCCTGCAGAAAGTTATGGAACGGCGTACATCATCTACTGCCACGGCCTGAGGGGTGGTTACAATGACCGCTTTTGCGTCACCGCCAAGCAGCTGCAGCGCGGACAGAGGTTCGTCCCCTGTTCCGGGAGGGCAGTCAACTACGAGATAATCAAGATCGCCCCAGGCAACATCCTGCAGGAACTGGCGGATCAGGGTCATCTTTACCGGACCGCGCCATATTACTGCTTCTCTGTTGTCTGGAAGCATAAAACCAAGGGACATGACCCACAGATTTTTGCCCCAGGGTACAGGTTCGATATAATCTTTTTCAATATGCGGTCTTTCATTTGAAAGACTCAGCAGTCTGGGAATGGTCGGGCCATGGACGTCAATATCCAGAAGCCCCACCTGAAATCCCTTCATGGCCAGAGCTGCTGCCAGGTTTGCCGCCACTGTGCTTTTACCTACTCCGCCCTTGCCGCTCATGACCACCAGTTTGTTTTTTATCCTGCCCATTTTTTTGTTGAGCTTGGCATCCTTGTCTTCTTTTTCCTTGTCGCCAGAGCAGGCGCACGATGAGGCCATTTTAAGGTCTTCCATTATATCCTCCGATTTTGTCTTGGTTGTTCATCTGGAGCTGAAGGTTCAAATATTCAGCTTTTCTTTTTGTTTTCCACTTCTTTTCTCAGCCAGTCATACCAGGCATCCATGCCTTCCCTGTTTCTGGCCGATAAAGGAAAGATTTCAATATTATCATTGAGACTTCTGGCAAAGTTGGACGCCTTTTCCATATTGAAATCCACATAAGGCAGCAGATCTGTTTTATTCAGGAGCATGACCCTGGATTCGGCAAAGATTAAGGGGTATTTTTCAGGCTTGTCATCGCCTTCAACCACGCTGAGAATAGTTACTTTGTAATCTTCCCCAACACTGAACTCCGCCGGGCAGACCAGATTGCCCACATTTTCCACGAACAGGATATCAACCTTGTCCAGTTCCATTTGTCCGGCCGCTTCCAGGACCATGGAGCCGTCAAGATGGCAGCCTCCTTCCGTATTGATCTGGATGGCCTGAGCACCGGTAGCAGCGACTCTTTCAGCGTCATTGCTGGTTTGGAGATCGCCTTCAATAACTGCCATGTTGAACTCATCCTTGAGATCAGTGAGGGTTTTTTCCAGAAGCGTGGTTTTACCGGCTCCTGGAGAGCTCATAAGATTTAAAACAAGGATTCCCCTGGAGGTAAATAATTGTTTAAGCTGATCTGAAATACGGTCATTTGCTTCCAGAATTTTTCGAACGACCTTTATCTGCATGTTCAAACTCCGGGTTTGGGTTTTGTGTTAACTGGCTGCCTGAAACAAAGCTATTCAGCCTCCAGTTCATCAATATAAAGCTCTTTGCCTGAGATTATCTCATGGCCGAATTCTGCACTGCAATAAGGACAGGTCATAATCATGAGGTCTCCTTCAGGAGAAAACTCTTTTTTGCATTCCCTGCAGCAGGCTACCAGGGGAACTTCTTCGATCTCCAGAGTTGCTCCGCGCATTGGGGTTTCCATGGTCATGACCTCAAAGGCTGTCTGCAGTGCTTCAGGCACAATAGCGGAAATACGGCCGTACTTGACTTTAACCCTGATGAGCCGGGTCACTTCGTGCCTGGCCATTTCCTGTTCAATTATGCCCACCAGGCTGTGGGCTATGGACATTTCATGCATAGTGTTTTTCGCTGATATTTACAGATTCAGATTGTAGCCGGCTATAAAGTCATTGATCCTTTTCTGGGCCTGCTGCATTCTTATTTTCAGGGATTCGCGGTACTGCGCAAGATCCACGGTTGATCTGGCAACACCGGAAGTCATGGCTGCTTCAGCCACGGCAGTGGACTCCCATTCAATTATTCTGGAGTCCAGGGGCTTGGGTATAATATAATCCGGTCCAAAGGAGAGCTCCTTAAGGCCGTAAGCATCAAGCATGTTCTGAGGTACGGGTTCCTTGGCCAGATCGGCCAGGGCGTTAGCAGCAGCTACTTTCATTTCCTCATTAATTTTGCGGGCGTTGACATCCAGGGCGCCTCTGAAGATAAACGGAAAACCTGAGACGTTATTGACCTGGTTGGGATAATCGGAACGCCCGGTTCCCATAATGCAGGCAGGATCGGCTTCCTTGGCATCGGGATAAGTAATTTCAGGATGGGGATTGGCCATGGCAAAAATTATGGGTGATTTGGCCATGGTTTTAACCATGTCCTGAGTGAGCATTCCTTTGACGGACAAACCGATGAATACATCCGCTCCCTTGATGGTTTCAGACATTGGGCCGTAGTCCCTGGACTGGGCAAATTCCATTTTGTATTTATTGAGATCCTTTCTTTCTTTATGCAGAAGTCCCTTGGAGTCGTACATAAATATATTTTCAGCAGGCAGCCCCAGACTGACGTAAAATTTGCAGCAGGCAATGGAAGCGGCGCCAGCGCCCGAGACAATCATCTTCATGTCTTCAATTTTCTTGCCTGTGATTTCCAGAGCATTCAAAAGTCCAGCGCCTGAAATTATTGCCGTGCCATGCTGATCATCGTGAAATACCGGAATATCCATTTCTTCAATAAGGGTTTCCTCAATCTGAAAACATTCCGGGGCTTTAATATCTTCGAGATTGATCCCTCCGAATGTAGGTTCCAGCATTTTGACAAACTCGATGATTTTTTCCGGATCCTTCTGGTTGATGTTCAGATCGTAAACATCAATGTCAGCAAAGGCTTTGAACAGAACGCCTTTACCTTCCATCACCGGTTTTCCGGCCAGGGCGCCGATGTTGCCCAGGCCAAGAACCGCGGAACCATTGGAGACTACAGCCACCAGATTGGCTTTGTTGGTGTAGTCAAATGCTTTGGCCGGGTTGTCCGCGATTTCAAGACAGGCCTCTGCTACTCCGGGGCTGTAAGCCATGGAAAGATGTTTCTGGTTGGAACACGGTTTTACAGGCAGGACTTCGAGTTTGCCCTTCCTGCCCATGCTGTGATATTCAAGCGCCTCTTCTCTGGTAAATAATGCCATTAAAGCCTCCAGGATAAATATGAAAATATTGGATTGTCTTTTTTGTTCACACCGGCCTAAGTTCATAGGTCAGATGTTCATGGTTTTCAAGCAAATATTTTGAGGCGCAATTGAGCTTTTTTAAAGACTTTTCCATGTTTGAGGGGTTTCTTGATTCCCTGGGCATGTTCCGTATGGAGCTGGGCCTGGAAAGAATGCACAAGGCCCTTGATGTCCTGGGAATTGCTCCGGACCAGGTTCCTTGTGTCCAGATTGTGGGAACCAATGGCAAGGGGTCCACAGCGTGCTTTCTGGAAAGCCTGGCCAGGTCCAGCGGCTTGAAAACAGGTCTTTATACTTCGCCGCATCTGGTTAGTGTCAGGGAAAGAATCAGAATTAACAGAGAGCTTGTATCTGAAGAAGCCTGGGTTGGCGCGGCCAACCATGTCCTGGACTGCTGCCAGGGGCTTGAGCTGACATATTTTGAGCTTCTGACTGTTATGGCTGTCCACCTGTTTGATCAGGAAGGAATTGATCTGGCCATAATGGAGGCCGGTCTTGGAGGAAAATATGATGCCACGTCCGCTCTAACTCCTGTTATGAACGTGTTTACTCCGGTGGCCCGGGATCATACCCCCATTCTGGGCAATACCCTGGAGGAAATAGCCCGGGATAAATCCATGGCCATGAAACAGGGACCGGTTATTGCAGCGGGGCAGAATCCGGTGGTTATGGATGTTTTAAGAGCCAGGGCCGGGGACATGGGGGCTGATATGTATCCAGTGTCGGATTATTTCGATTTTGACCAGAACCAGCTTAAGTTCAGGCTTATGCCGGGACTGTCCCTCAAAGAGGAGGACATTGGGCTTAAGGGATATTATCAGCTGGAAAACGCGGCCGGGGCTCTGCTGGCCTGGAAGATTCTGGCTGATATTAGAGAATATAGATCTGACGTGGATAAATGCGTAAGCGCTTTAAAAACCGCTTTCTGGCCTGGAAGATTGCATGTTGTGCAGCAGTCGCCCATGATTATTCTGGACGGCGCTCATAATGTACACGCTTTGCAGGCCCTGAAAAACTCGCTGCGAAAGATGAAAATAAAGCCGGCGACCATTATTTTTTCGTGTCTTATGGATAAGGATGTGCAGGAC
Organism: Desulfonatronovibrio sp.; assembly: GCA_046541915.1. Classification (GTDB taxonomy): domain Bacteria; phylum Desulfobacterota; class Desulfovibrionia; order Desulfovibrionales; family Desulfonatronovibrionaceae; genus Desulfonatronovibrio. The sequence goes on from JBKHCI010000055.1 coordinate 9,583, forward strand.
ATGGTTAATGAGATTAAGGCCCTGGGGGCCCGGCACATACTTGTCCCGGAAATCAGGAATAATCCCAGGGCGATGTCTGGGCAGAAACTGGTCACCCTTTTCGGGTCTGACGCCTGTATCCTGGAAGATCCGGAAAAGTATCTGGCCGCATTAACCGCAGACCATGCTCCGGTGCTGGTCTGCGGGTCGCTATACCTTCTGGGCCAGATTTATTCCGCCTTTCCGCAATGGCTGGAGCGTTGACATATCTGAGTCCAATGCTTAGCATCCTGCAGCCCGGGCGGGCTTTTTTACAATAACCAGTCAGCAGCGTATTGAAAGAATCCTTACTCAACAAGCTGATTATCCGCTTGTACTCAGGAGGTTTTTTTTGTCCAACTTATTCAGATTACTGCCTTCAGTTGATTCGATTCTAAACGACATATCAGAAGAAGGTTTATACGGCTCCGTGCCCAGGGCGTTTATCCGGGATCTTATTAATGATTTTCTGGCTCTGTGCCGCCAGGAGATTAAAGCGGGCCTCATAGTCAGTGAAGAAGACCTTGGTTCGCAAAGATTCAGGGCAAAACTTGACGCGTACCTTAAGACCCATATCAAGCCTCATTTCAGAAGGGTGATCAATGCCACCGGGGTTGTGATCCATACCAATCTGGGCCGTTCAGTCCTCAACAGAAAAGCCGCCCAGGCTGTATGGGAGGCCTGTCTGCACTATTCCAATCTGGAGTTTTCCCTGGATACCGGCAAAAGAGGGAGCAGATACAGTCACGTGGAAGAGCTTCTGTGCCGGATAACCGGGGCTGAGGCCGGTCTGGTGGTAAACAACAACGCTGCCGCGGTCCTGATTATTCTGGATACCCTGGCCAAAGGCAGAGAAGTGGTTGTTTCCCGGGGCCAGCTTGTGGAGATCGGAGGATCGTTCAGAATACCTGAAGTCATGGCCAAGTCCGGGGCGCGTTTAAAAGAAGTCGGGGCCACCAACCGGACTCATGTTAAGGACTATGAAGAAGCAATTGGCCCTGAAACCGGAGCCCTGCTCAAGGTCCATACCTCCAATTACCGGATCATTGGTTTTCATAAAGAGGTTCCCTTGAAGGATCTGGTCCGGATAGGGCTCAGGCATTCACTGCCGGTCATAGAAGACATGGGCAGCGGCAATTTTTTTGATTTCGCGGCCCATGGTTATCATTTCATGCCCGAGCCTACTGTGCAGCAGGTGGTGCAAGACGGGGTGTCCGTGGTTTCGTTCAGCGGCGACAAGCTTCTGGGCGGTCCCCAAGCCGGTATTATTGTGGGTAAAAAAGAATATATTGATAAAATCAAGAAAAATCCCATGAACCGGGCCATGCGTATTGATAAGATGACCCTGGCGGCCCTGGAAGCTACTTTGCGGTTTTATCTTGATTCACAGGTGGCCATGCAGGAAGTGCCCACCCTGAATATGATTACCATGAATCAGGAAGATCTCAGAAAGAGCGCTCGGAAACTTAAAAGCCGTATCAAAAAAAGCGTAAAGCCTGAGCCTGAACTTTTTATTATTCCCGCCCATTCCAGAGTTGGAGGAGGAGCTTTTCCTGAGCAGGATCTTCCCACCAGTCTGGTGGGCATAAAGCCGGCGCGGATGAACTGTGATGAGCTTAAAGACAGGCTGCTGGCTGCTGATCCTCCGGTAATCGGAAGAATTGAAAATGACGTGTTCTGTCTTGACCCCAGAACCATTGATCAGAATGAATATAAATTGTTGTGCCAGGCCCTTAATCAGGCTTTAGGGGAAGAGATTTAACAGTCAGTTAAGTGAAAAGTGTTAAGTTTTAAGTGATTAATTCAGACTGACAGGGACTTAAGTAAAATCGATATTAAAATAACGGAGTTTTGAATGGAATTTGAGTTGAAAAATTGCTGGAAAGTTTACAAG
>JBKHCI010000056.1:0-11484 GCA_046541915.1 Desulfonatronovibrio sp.
TGGCAACTCAAGTGGGTGCCGGACTGTCGCTTGAAATTTTTGAACACCCTGCCTGATAAGGACTTTTTCAACAAGCTGTTAAGGACTTGATCCCGGCCGGGGGCAGCCGCATCAGGCTGCCCCCCGGTAAAATATTTCTCAAAAGAACGAGGCGGATATGAAGCTGGCTTTTGCCGGTAAAGGCGGGGTGGGCAAGACAACCATCACTGCCTGGCTAGGCGACTATCTGGCCCGCCGCGGCCACGATGTCTGGATGGTTGATGCTGATACGGCCCTGTCCCTGGGACAGGCCTGCGGGCTCCAGGGCAGTCCGCCGTCTGCTCATGGCTGGGTTTCGTGTCCAGGACATTGAGGCAAGCCTGAGGCAAACAATTTGAATTATCTTGCAAAATATAATTATTTCAAACAAATTTATAGGCATTTTGTGGTTGACATAATATGATTTTTAAGTTATGCAAAAATTGATTATAGTATAATTAAAATTGAGGTGGTATTTAGTTCTTGTAAGAAACCCGAGCGGTACTGTGTTTTTATTAGTTCATTCGAGGTGTCACTCTTGGCTGCAAAGTGTTCATTTCCAAAACCTTACAGGCAGCAGGATTCAGTTTTACGAAGCCGTTGTTCATGTTCTTTGAGTTGCCTGTATCGTTTGAAAACCCCCCTGTCTTCTCGATATCCTGGTGTTGATGCTAAAGAGCGGTATGCTGCAAGTTTAAATTCCTGCAAAACACCAACCTTTTTCCGGGTTCCAATATCCAAAAGACCCTGTCTTGATCTTAGGTCTGCATCCTGTTTTTTTGTAATACTAATCTGCTTTTTTTTCTGTTTTACACCACCATTTGCTGTTGCCTTACATGCCAAACAATGGCCAGTTATTGGCCGGGACCCAATTCAAGCAAGATTGCTTGAAGAACACAGCGAGGCCTTGGTACGCTGGGCCGCAATGGATATCAACAATGCTGTACTGATAAACATTGATGCCCACGATGATCTTCGCTGGATAAGCCCGGAGAAACTGGAAGATCTTCAAAAAATATTTGAGCGCAGGGGCTGGCAGGCTCTCCAGGAAGCAGATTCTCCCGGAGATAAAGGACTTTATCACATAGGTTCATTTATTTATGCAGCTTATCATTTAGGTATCGTTTCTGAAATTTACTGGATCATCCCTTTTACCCACTTTCAATCACCGGATGCTGTCACAGAGTTAAATAACTTTCTGGATGATTACGGGTTTCAAGAACAAGATATTAAAAACTTTGCCATGAATGAAGGGTGCTTCAAGGGGCTGCACTATGGAATTCCCCTGACCATATGCGACATCCACAATCTGCCGCATATTCCGGATACGGCTGTTCTGAGCATTGACGCTGATTTTTTACCTTCTTTTGCTGACTGGAACAACCTGGATATTTTGAGTTCGTTGAGTGTCTTATTCAAGGCTCTGGCGGAAAAAGAATATGCCGTTCAGGACGCTGTTGTTTCCACATCTGTTGATGGGGGATACTTAAACATTACCAGAAGGTGGGCGGCTGTACAGTGCCTGGATTTTCTTGCAGGACCGGAAAATATGCACTCTGCCTATCCTGAGGCCTGGCTGGTTCGCAACCTGGCGGATATTTATTATCAGAATGGCCTGACAGAAGCTTTGCTGGAATTGACTAATAGATATCGGACACGACGGGACAGCGATTCTTCCCTGACAATTTACCGATCCTTTGCCCTCCTTGCCAGCGGGGATGAGCAGGAAGCATTTGCCTCGGCAAGCAGCCTTGCCCGTACAGATAAGCGTTATGCATATGTTTTGGCCGACCTGGGACAATGCCTTCTGGATAAAGGTGACCTGGACAAGGCCATCAAGTATTTTGAGACGGCATACCATATCCATCCGGAGATGAATTACAGGCAGAAAAACTTGGCAGATGGTCTGCTCATGGCCGACAGACTGGACCAGGCTTTACGCTATTATGAACAGTTTCAGCAAACAAACGGTTCTTTTCCCACACAATTTGTCATGGGGTATATTTGGTTGCGGCTCGGTGAGGAATATAAAGCTGAAAAATGTTTTGAGGCTGGTCTATCCGGGTTGCAGAGCGAAAAATATGCAACAGTCGAAAACCAGATAGATATCCTGGCTGTAAGAGAAGCTGCAAGTTTTTTTAGTGCGAAAAATCTGGTGGAAAAAGCAAAGCTTATAGTTTCTCACCCTGGTCTGAAGCATTTGTTCAACAATCAAGAATGACGGATTGGATTTGGCTGGTGAAAATTATGCAAAACATTTAAAAAGGAGGTGTATCATGCGTTGTCAGTTTTTGTCTCAGTTCCTGTCCTTGGTGATTCTGGTTGTCTTCTTCTGCTGTCAGGCTTCAGCCCAGGACCAGGCAGAGTCCGGCATGCAGGGACATTCCTCCTGGGGACAGGAGCAGATGCAGGGAACTGGACAGGATTCGGCATGGATCAATACCGGCAATGGTCCAGGAGGTGAAATGCCTACTCCTGGCTTTCAGCAGATGAGGCCTGCTGAACCTGCTCAGGATTTGCGTCCTCGAGCGCCAGCTCAACAAATCAGACCTGCTGAACCCAAGAAAAATCTGCGTCCTCATGCATCTAGACCTTCAGAACCTGTGCAATCGGTCCGCCCGAGAAAGCCAGCTACACAAGTCAGACCGGCAGAGCCTGCACAATCATTAAGGCCTCGCACTCCGCAGCAGCAAATGAGACCGGCAGCCCCTGAGCAACTTATGCGTCCACGTGGACCTGCCCAGCAAGTCCGGCCTGCTGCCCCACAATAGTGTATTTATGAATGCGACACAGCGGGACCTTTAGGTAACTATGTTGATCCATGGACTGCTTCGACCGCATTGATCCGGGCTTGCTGGCCTTCTTACTATAAATATGTTTTCAGAACGGATCACGGGGCTGTTTTCTGCTTGGTGGTATTTTTTGTTTTAAAATGCGCTTTCTCGTCAGATTAAAAGCGTACACCCGTCCGGGAAAAGATTAATACAAGGGGGGCGGTTATGGAGAGGGGGGGCAGAGGCAATAAGTGGCAGGTGAGCATTCTTTTCCTTTTTGTTTTCCTGATGTTAGCCAGTACTGCTTCCACCCCGGCGCAGGAGGCTGAACAAAACATCAGGTCAGGTCATAAATTGTTTGTTCAGAAAGCCCCGAAACCACCACCGGAACCTGTCCTTAAGCAAAAGCCGACTCCTTCGGCTGAAGTACAACATAAGCCCCGGAGCAGGCAGGAGAATGGAACTCTGGATACAAAAGGCCAGTATCCATCTGTTAAAGAAGCAACCAGGCCTGCACCTGTTACAAAGGAAAAAGAAAGTTCAAGCAAAGATAAACAGCCATTCACCCTGCCTCAGACTGAGCCTGCTGCACCAGGCGTGGAACAGGGAACCCGGCCCAGTGATCAGCCCTGGTACGGCATGCCCTCACGGAAAGAGCACGAACCGGCGGATGAGCGAAGGGCCAGGGAAAAGCCGCGTACCTTTGAACATGTGCAGCCGGCAGAGCCTGGCGGCCAGTCTCTGCCCGGGTCAACTTCAAAGCCATGGTACGAGAGTCCTCAAATACTTGAGGGAACATCACCGGGTTCAGAGCATATGTCGGCTGACATGGTCCAGGAACTTGATCTGGAGCCATTGCCTGATCTGGTTATTGAAGATTTTCAGGTCAACCTTGCCCATAGGCAGGAGGTGGGGCTCATAACCAGATATCCCATGCAGGCCTCGGTCAAAAATGTCGGTTCAGCAAAAGTAGCCGAGCCCTTTTATGTTTCCTTTGAGTACTTAATGGGCGAACAGGGTCCATGGGTAATCAACCGGACAGAATCCAGGGCCATAGAGATTGACCAGGAGATCGGCCCGGGTCAGGAAATATCAGTGACCGGCTTTGTCATCTTTACTACCTCCGAAATACCCGGTACTTCTGTCCAGGTCAGGGCGGTGGTGGATTCAGCAGAATTTCAGGAGTTTCCACCTGCTCATGGCAATATTGTGGAGGCCAATGAATACAACAACACCAGCAACTCAGTGCACATTCAGGCTTTTTACACGCCTGTAGTCACCGGTATCAGCAAGGCAAAGGCAGTAAAAGGGGAAGACGTAATCATGCTTTATGGCATGGGCTTGGGAAATGCCAAGTCTGACAGAACAGTGGTACTGGTTAGAGAGGAGAACAGGATAGCTGCACAAGTCAGCCAGTGGTCTGGCGGCGCAGTTCAGTTCAAGGTGCCCGAGGATGTGCCGACAGGACACTACCAGGTCTATATCGGGCAAATCGGAAGCAACCAACTGTTCTTGCAGTCTGATGAGTCAGAGTCCCTGCTGGTGCTGGGCCGTCGCGAGTTGCCCTGGTGGAAGCTGGTTGATGGATTCAATTATATTTTTACCGGGGCATTTTCTCTCCGCCTGCATACCTGGACCGGAGGATCAATGTATCAGAATACTTCCGAAATGCTGATTTACGGGCAAAATGATCCTGCTCCCATTACGGTTCCTTTGATTCAGTTCAAAACCAGCATGGGCTATTACCGTTTTCTGGTCAACGACATGAATACCCTCGGGTTTTATGACCAAGATTTGGGATTCAGCTTGAACCGTGAACTCTGCGCTGACAACCAGCTGAGGCTGGTTATTCTTTTTGAGGACCAGGGCAAGGAATTGATCGGGTATTACAAGGTGCTGGGGCCGGCAGGCAAGTGGCGGAGGACCGGGGCGCCTGACGTGCACGTGAACAATGCCCGGATAGAAATGCTTTTCCAGTTTGTTGATGCTGGCCAGGGAAATTTGGATTACCAGGCTGCAGTTACTTTTACCGGTGATGTTCAGGCCTCAGGGTCAGGCTGGGATAATATCCTGGACCTGTTTATGAGTGGATGGGACAGTGATGTGAAAAAAAACGTGAGAACAAGCGTGCGTCAGGCGGTGAATATGCAGGAAACAAGACAGGAGATCTGTCAAAGTCTGATTGAGAGTATTCGCTTCCTCTCGGGCCTGAAAAATAATCACACCATCGCTGCCTATGACTTCACTTCAGAAGGCATTCTGGTCACTTACCACTGAACTGCCCTCAGGCTTTCCTTGTGCTGAGCTCAACTGGTGAAGAACCTGCTTTGTAAGTATAGGCTGTAACAAGCTTTCTCCGGGTGTAAGGAAGAGGATCTGCTTTTGTTGAAACGTCAGTAAAAAAAATATGTCTGCTCATTTCTGGAAGTTTGCTCCGTATAAGATCTTGACCCATTACAACTTATCAATGGAGACGATTATGTTATGCACAGTCAAAAAACACTGGTTGAAATGCCTGATCGTTTTGTTTCTGGTTATTGCAGCAGCGGTCTTTATTACCCAGGTCAGCGCGCAAACACTTGAACTGAAGAAGAGGTCCGGTCAGGAAGTACATCAGGAACAGCCTCCTGACGGAGCAGGGCAGGCACCGCTCCTTAAGAGGAAGGCAGAGCCGCCCCGGGCAAGCAATGAACCAGAGCAGAAGACCAGCATTCGGTCCAAAGAACAGACAGTTAAAGAAAAAACAGCCCCTCCCTCTACTAAAAAACCTCTCAGGCCAGAGTCCTCACCCAAAAAGGATGAGCAGGCTGAACAGAGAACCAGGCAGTATTTTTCACCCTCTCCGGCCCCAACCCCAAAGGGAGAGCATAAGAAACCGGCAAGTGCACAAACCCGGCCGGGAATACCCCCGGAAACAGAATATGAATCCGGAGTACAGCTTGAGGAACAGCCTCAGTCACAGACAACTTCCGGTCCCTGGTACGAGGCTCCCGAGCTTCAGAAACCAGACCTGCAAATACCGGAGACCAAGTTGCCAAAGGATCCTCCCGAGATAATCAGAGCCGAGATTACACAGCTGGAAATTGATACCAAAGACAACGGCAGCTGGATATGGAGAGCAACAGTCAAGAATACCGGATACAGTGTACTGGATGGCAGAGATTTGTATGTACAGGGTTATTCCAGCCCCCCTTCTATCAACTGGAAGCCGGCGTCAGGGTCCATTGTCAGCCAGTCAGATATTGAGCCTGGACAATCCGTAGTGGTGAGCAATAACTGGAGCAGGTGCTGCCTGACATATATGCTGAAGGTGGATCTCAAACAAAAACATACTAATAACCTTATAGATACAAAAATGCTCAGCAAGCAGCTGTGGTCCAGCGGACCGGCCTCTTCAGGTTACCCCTTCGCGGTATTCATCACCGGAATTGAATGGGACAGTAGCACCAATAGCTGGAGGGGCACAGTTACAAACCATTCAGTTTACACGATGAAGGTTAAATTGCTGGGCTATTATAAGCCTCAGGGCGCGGATGAAGGCGATTTTGTTGCTTATGGCCTGGAAGAATTTGTCCTGGGTGTAGATGAACAGGGAACCACCAGGTGGTTCCCCATCCCGGGTGCAGAAGATGGTGATACCATTCGTGTCTATGCTTGGTACCCTTCTCCTTGCGATGAGGACCTGGAGGATTGCTATGTCGGCAGGCTAGACGGAAACCCGTACAAAGAGATCATCATCCCTAGCAGCAGTGAATTTGAGGTTGTGTTTTAAAATATTTCTAAAAAGAACGAGGCGGATATGAAGCTGGCTTTTGCCGGTAAAGGCGGGGTGGGCAAGACAACCATCACTGCCTGGCTAGGCGACTATCTGGCCCGCCGCGGCCACGATGTCTGGATGGTTGATGCTGATACGGCCCTGTCCCTGGGACAGGCCTGCGGGCTTTCAGCCGCTGATCTGCCCCAGGCCCTGGTGCTGCGCAAGGATCTTATACAGGAGCGTATCGGCACAGGCATGATGAATCTAAATCCCCAGGTGGCTGACCTGCCTGCGGAGCTAGCAGTTGATCTTCCCCTGGAAGGTGAAGTCAAGGCCGGAACCCGGCCGGGCCGTAAACGACTGCTGGTCATGGGCACGGTGACTGCCGCCGGAGGCGGCTGCGCCTGCGAGGCCAATTCACTCTTAAAGGCCCTTCTGCGCCATCTGGTGGTGGATACCGGAGGATGGGTCCTGGTGGACCTGGAGGCCGGGGTGGAACATCTTGGCCGGGGTACTGTGGCTAATGTGGACGGCCTGGTGGTAGTCAGCGAACCAAGTATGCGCGGTTTACAGGCCGCGGCCAGTATCGGCGGCCTGGCCAGTAATCTGGGACTTGTCCGTCAGGTCCTGGTTCTGAACCGTTTTCTCCATGAAGACTTCAAGCCGAGTCTAAAAGGCCTGCCGGATCTGGCAGCAGCGATTCCTCCCCTTTCCGGACTTCTGCGCAGGCAGCTTTATTCGGCCTCAGTCCTGGGCCTGCCCGAACAGGATCAGATTGATGAACTGCTAAAAAGGTTGATGGACCGCCTGGCTGAACTTTGGTCTTGCCGGGTGCGTTTCGGAAAAGAATATTGAGGAATAAGCATGTTTGAATGGTTTCTTCTGGCCCTGGCCATAGTGGGTGAAGTCATCGCGACTTCAGCGCTGAAATCCAGCAACGGTTTCACCAGATTGCTGCCTTCCGTGGTTGTGGTGACCGGATACGGAGCGGCCTTCTATCTTTTGGGTCTGGCCTTGAGATCCATACCAGTAGGGGTGGCCTACGCGGTATGGGCGGGGCTGGGCATAGTGCTGGTAACTCTTATTGCCTGGCTGCTGCACGGACAGAAGCTTGATTTCTGGGCAATGGTCGGCATAGGCATGATTGTCGGCGGGGTGGCAGTGCTTAACCTGCTTTCCAAATCCAGCACTCATTGAAAATGCCTGGGCGAGGCACTTTGAACCTGCCCCATAATTCTTCTGCATTATTTTGTGGACTTACACCCGGGGGTTGTTTTTACCTCGCAAGAAATGTTAATTGAATATAAAAACTAAGGAGGCTTTATGAACTGCGCCATGGTTGTTTCAACCCCTGATCCCGAAGTTATCTGGAATACTTTTCGTCTCGGAAATCTTATGCTTAATAATGACGATGATGTGAGTATCTTTCTCAATGGTCCAGCCGTGGATTACACTAAAGGCGATTCAGAACAGTTTCCCATAATTGAGCAGGCCAAGATATTTACGTTGAGTGAAGGTTCCCTGACTGCCTGACAAAAATCCATGGGCATCCACGGTGTGGATGAGGATGAGAGATTGAAAAAATCAAACCAAAAAGAACTTTACAAACTGATATGTGAATCAGACAAGGTTTTGTGCTTTTAAATGATTACCATGTTGCTATACGTCGAACTGAGCCCCCAAATTTTTCAGAAAAAGCCGTTAGAACCTGAAATTTCTTTTTTCTCCATTTATCGTTGCTGTAAAGTCAGCAAAATAGGCAACCGAATCAGCCTTGGACGACAAGCCAACATGACCGCTGATTTCCCGGTCTGATTCATGGGTCAGGGTGTTTTGTCCGTCAACGCTTAATTTTAGACTTTTTCCCTTTACCTCGGCCTCCAGCATATACCACTGGTCCGGCATGATTTTTAAGTCCTTCGCCTGGATACGGACAGGATGGCTGTTTTTGATATGCCATAAAGAGGCTTTTCTTTTCAGGGCGTCAATACGGAAAACCAGATAGTCGCCTTTGTTTTTAAGCCCGATTACCAGTCCGGCGGTCATGTCTATGCATCCGTCAACGCATTTGACCTGGACCTTTGCCTGACCGTTTTCCATGTAGCCTTTTTTGGCGATTGCCAGTGGATAATAATGGTATGCCTTAACGCGATCAAGAAAGGAGCGGTAAGTGTCACCGCTTACTTTGTCCATGAGGCAGGCTATTTTTCTGGACACAGGATCAACAGTCTTTTTTCCGTCCTGCACACAAATAGTGCCGGAGGGGTCATCTTTACGGTACCAGTGGCCTTCCAGCACATGAATGTCCCGCAAATCAGGGGTATCGGTCCCGGACAGAAAGTCATAGTCCTGGCGCATGAATTTCCGGACAAACCTGCTTACTTCCTCTTCATTTTTTAGAACCATATCCAGAAGCCGGCTGCAGGCTAAAAGCCTGCCCAGCTGATCCAGCTTGTCCTGGATCAGATCGCAGTCAAAACCTTTCAGGGACGCGCCCAGAAAATCACCCTGGATATCGGTTTCAAGTTCCAGCTTTTCCATGACTTCGGCCAGGAAAACTATTCGCAGGGACCGCCCCAGATATCCTCCTGCTCCGCCTGAAAATTGAAAATTGATCAGGTTCTGACTTGCTTTATCAGTACACAAGGCTTCAATATTGGCGTAATGGTATCCAAACTTGATGCTCAGATTCATGTAGTCCCTGGCTAACAGAGCATAGCTGGTGGTGTCAGCAGCTTTCATGCTTTCAGCTTCAGAAGTGGTCATGAGCCTGCCAAGGTTTGCCAGATTGAAGTCAATGGTTCCGGACCAGGTTATCCCGGGATGACTTAATCCTCTCCAGAGCGCTTCCATTGGCACAGACCTTATGTGTTCAGGCTTTAGAGTGTCGCAGGTAGTCAGTCCATGGACCAGGCCCTCTCCCATGTCCATAACCCTGAGATCAATGGGCAGTCCGCCTTTGAGCACTGCGTATTCACCTCCACTGTCATCTCCGGAAGGAGCAAACATTTCCGTCATGATTTTTTCATGCAGAAAACGGATAACATCATGAACAGTCCTGCATTTTTCCGGGGCGAATTCCTTGGAATCAGGATCAGTTAGATTAAGAGGGGAAATCTTTTCCAGAATAATCTTGAGTTTTCGAGATGCGCCTGTGGGAGCTACAGGAGATCTTACCGTGCGGGCTTCTGAAAAATCCGGGACTATGCCCTGGTAGATTTTGCAGGCCGCAGCATCCAGACTTATTTCCTGACCGTTCTCCAGGCTGGCAAAGGCATCCCTGACATTAAACAGAGCAGGCACACCGTATTCCCGGGCCACAGAAGCCAGATGGCTGGTCACGCTTCCCATGTCGGTTATGATCCCGCCTATTCCGCTTAAATACGCGGCATATCCAGGGGCGGCAGTCCTGGTCACCAAAACGCAGTCATTGGGGGGCTCTATGTCTTTGTAGGTCTCGGCCTTAAACACAGGCCCGGCCCATCTGCCTCTGGAAGCGGAAATCCCGCCTGAAATAATCAGGGGATGCTCCTCTATGAACTCTTTTTCGTCCAGGGCTTGTTTTTCTTTTTTCCGGGAAATGGCAAGGGGTCTGGACTGGACAATAAATATCTGATCATCCTGATCCTTGACCCATTCAATGTCCTGAGGGGTCTTGAAGTATTTTTCCAGACTGAGGCCGTATCTGGCCAGGGTCTTTAATTCCTGATCACTAAGGACCTGTTTTTTCTGTCTGTCTCTGGGCACATCCATAAGCACGGGCTTGCGGTTTTCATCTCCAAGAAGCATCTTTTCTTTTTTAACGATATTTTTGTGGATAATTCTCAGGTCATCCTTTTGGATCTGATAATCATCGCCAGCGTCTTCACCGCTCACGATCCTCTCCCCAAATCCAAATCCCGCGCTTATCTTGATCGTGGAAGAGTCACCGGAAGCCGGGTCCAAGGTATACATTACTCCGGAAGACCGGGCCTTGACCATGATGGTCACGGCAACGCACATGGGAGTGTCCTCTTCGCTGAGGCCGTTCTTTTTTCTATAGACAAGAGCACCCGGATTATACTTGGAAGCCAGCACCTTTTTATAAGCTTTAAGAACCTGTGCTGAAGGAATGTTGATGAAACTGCTGTACTGCCCGGCAAAGGATATCTCGCCGTCTTCGCCCGCTGCGCTGCTGCGCACGGCAACCAGCAGGTCCTTGCCGTATTTTTCCTCAAGACCTTTCACGGCTTCCAGGATGTTTTCCTCAACATCCCGGGGGAGGTCGGCTTTGTTAAATTTTTCCACAATGGAACCGCAAGCACTTTCCACAGCCTTGAAGGAATCAATATTCAGATTTTTCAGGCTTTGCTGAATTTCTGACTCCAGGTGGTTTTCATCCAGAAATTTCTGGTACGCGCCGGCTGTAACAGCGAACCCGTCAGGAGCAGGTATTTCAGCATCATTTCGAAGCGCTGCCAGGTTCATGGCCTTGCCTCCAACAAACCAGGCCATGTCGTTGCTTATGGAATCATAAGACAGGACTAGATCATTGCTTTTGAATTCCTGCCTTGAACGCAGGGCGTCCTGGATGCCGGTTTCGATCTCCGGCCAGATTTCATCAAATTTCCTGTATTTTCCAGACAACTCTCTCATGGCCCTGATCATTTTGCGGACCGCTTCAAGCAGGTCGTTTGTTCTCTTTCTTATATCCCCCTGGCTGGTTTCCTCTTCTCCGTAATGCATTTCCTCCAGCCGGGACATTTCATGCAGGGCTGTGTAGTTTTCTTCAAGGAAAGATTTGAATAACTTGTATTTCCTGGAGTGCTCTGAGTCTTTGTTCACCAGATAACTGCACCTGGTTCTGCCGCTGCCGCGCTTGCGCGTATTTAATAAATTTTTCATTTTCATCTCCATTTTTTCAGGATTTAACCCCGGTTCCGGCTACAAGGCAAG
>JBKHCI010000057.1:0-10958 GCA_046541915.1 Desulfonatronovibrio sp.
TTACACATGATATTGCACTTGGGAGCCACAGGCAGATGAACGCGCCCGCAGCTACCCTTTACTTTTTTGTTAAAACAAGGGTGAGAGGAAATATCAAGTTTCATAACAATTATTCTCCTGGCCTGAAAAAAGTTTCAAGCGTCAGCCTGCTACATATATCCATAGCCGACACCGGAATCATCCTGCTTCTTCTCCAGCAGGGCGTTTACTATTCTCATGAGCAGTTCATGAGCTCCTGAATAACCAATATGCCTGATCCTGGACGATCCAACCCGGTCATGGACTGGAAAACCAACCCTGATCAACGGGATATTCCATTTTCTGGCAGCAATGCGGTAGCCTTTGCTGTTGCCCACAATAAAATCAGGCTTAAGCTTTTCAGTCATCTCTACTATCTGATAAAAATCCACGCCGGACATTGCCTTTGGCTGTTCTGTCAAAATACCCTGGCAAACCTCTGTAATTTCTTTTTCAAAATTGCTGCTCTTGCCGCCAGTAGCTGCCATGACCGGCTGAGCTCCAATTTCTGCCAGAAAGGATACAAGCCCCACCACCAGATCTTCCTCGCCGTAAACAATACATTTCTTGCCAAAAATATATTTATGACTGTCAACATAAGCATCAATGAGCCTGCCCCGTTCCAGTTCATGGCTACGCGGCATATCTCTTCCACAGACCTGACTCAACACCTGCATGAATTTGTCCGTGGCCCTCAGACCCACTGGCATCTTAATCCGCTCAGCCGGGACATTATGATTTTTTTCCAGCCACAGGGCGCTGCTTAGCTTATCACTGACACATCGCCCCAGCTCCACGCTTATTCTGGATCTGCCCATGGTTCTGATTTGGCTGACAGAGGTGCCTCCTGAAGGAATCATCTCCAGGTCTTCCTTTATAGGCCCGTCCAGGCTTTCGGAAATATCCGGCAAGATCACCGCCTTAATCTTGAAATCCCGACATATTTCCTTGAGATGCCTGATATCTTCAGGGGAAACAAAACCAGGGAAAATATTAATCCAGTCACTCTCAGATCCTTCTCTGACTAATTGGATGACCAAAGACTGCACTGCGGCGTGAAATCCCTGCATATGCGTACCAGAAAAGCTTGGGGTGGACACCATGACAATTTCCGGAATATCCATATGGCTGAATTCTTTTTTGAACTGACGCACTATCATGGGCACATCATCCCCGATGGTTTCAGTGAGACAGGTGGATGCCACCCCCATTAGTGCTGGCTTATATTTGTCCATTACATTTAAAAGCCCCTGCATGAGATTAGGGCCCCCGCCATATATGGCCTCATTTTCACCCAGAGACGAGGACGCAATATCAACCGGCTCTCTGTAATGGCTGATGATATATCTGCGCATGTAAGTCGCGCAGCCTTGAGACCCGTGCAGAAAAGGAACACAGCCTTCAACACCTTTAAAGGCAATGCAGGCGCCCAGAGGTGTGCAGAGTTTGCAGGCATTGGTTGTGGAAATATAAGGATCAGGTCCGCCTCGCATTTTATTCTCCTTTATCCAAGTCACTGTATCTCGCGGCTCGTCGCGGAGCGAACCTCCATACAGGACTCATAACTGTTGAGTGCACTTCCCTGGCAAAATTGAGCATACCAGTAAAGCCCTCCAGGGCTTCCTTGCGTTCATGATTATGATCGCAGAAACCCACTCCCAGTTTATAGGCAATGGGTCTTTCCTTGACGCCGCCCACAAAGATATCCACGTCCTTTTCCTTAATGAAATGAGCCAGCTCTGCCGGGTTGGAATCATCCACAATTATGGTCCCGGGATCGCACATTTCCGCCATTTCCTGATATTCCTCGCGTGTGCCGGTCTGTGAGCCCACCAGTTCCACCTTCATTCCCAGATGCCTGAAACATTTGATCAAAGAAAAGGCCTTGAAAGCACCACCCACATATATAGCCGCCTTTTTGCCCTCAAGATCAGCGCGGTACTGCTTTAAAGCAGGCTGCAGCACGCTTAGTTCGTTTCTGACCAGTTCAGCGGTTCTGTTATGGATCTCATGATCTTTTTCCCTGAAGAAATCTGCTGTGTCATAAAGGGCCCGGGACATGTCCTCGATCCCAAAATAGGAAACCCGCTTAAAGGGTATGGAGTATTTTTCCTTCATCATCATAGCCAGTTCCACTGTAGCTCCGGAACACTGCACAAGATTGAGGGCTGCGCCGTGACAGCGCTTGAGCTCATCCACCCGGCCATCGCCGGTAATGCAGGCCACAACATCCACGCCCATGCGGCGGTAATAATCTTTAATGATCCAGGTCTCACCAGCTAAATTAAAGTCTCCCAGGATATTTATGCTTACCGGTGATATTCCAGAAATATCACCAGTGCCCACAAGGGTGAACATGGCTTTACATGCAGCCGAATATCCAGCCCGCTTGTTGCCCTTAAAACCTTCAGACTGCACAGGGATGACGGGTATGCGCTTTTGCGCGGCAACTTTTTTACACACCCTTTCCAGATCATCACCAATAATGCCTACAATACATGTGGAATAGACAAAGGCAGCCTTGGGATCGTGCCGATCAATCAATTCCATCAGGGCCTGATAAAGCTTTTCTTCGCCCCCGAAAATTATATCTTTTTCCTGCAGATCCGTGGTAAAACTAAGGCGATGCAGCTCAGGTCCAGAGGACAGAGCTCCTCTTATATCCCAGGTATAGGCGGCGCAGCCCACAGGGCCATGTACCAGATGCAGGGCGTCAGCTATGGGGTATAGAACCACCCTTGAACCGCAGAAAACGCACGCCCTCTGACTCACCGCTCCTGCCAGACTGTTTTTATTACAGTCCAGCTCAAACGGAGCCTGGCCTTTTTCATAAACCTGCTTTTTTCTGCTTTTTAAAATCCCGGCTTCCATACTCTTTTCCTTTTGCCTTCAGTCAGTTCGTTATAAAGGGAGGCGGTTTACTTATTACATTACCAGCTCAAATCTCTCTTCAGGTGCGTCCCTGTCCATTCTGTCCAATAATGTATTAACAATACTGGACAATAGATACATTCCGCCCCGATAGCCCACTGAAGGAAAGTAGCTGTGCCCTGCCCTGTCCAGAATGGGGAAGCCAAAACGGACAAAGGGTATATCTTCAGCCCTGGCAATATACTTACCGTATGTATTGCCCATGAGCAGATCTACTGATTCATTTTTTATCAGCTGATGCAGGTAAAGAAGATCCTGGTTCTGTGCTATGACCGGCTCATAATCCGCATCCTTGAATGTGTTGCCCAGGCGCTTTTCAAAAACCTTGCCCGGAGTTCCAGTCAGAATATAAACAGGTTTCATGCCCATATCTTTGAGAAATTCTGCCAGACTTATGACCTGATCCGGATCACCCCACAGGCCCACTTTTTTTCCATAAAGATAATGCTGATAATCAGTCATTATATCCACCAGCCTGCCCCGGTCATCCAGCATGGAGGATGTTGGCTCAGCGCCTGTGGAATCCATAACCGCCTGAATGAATCTGTCCGTGGCCTGCACACCAATGGGGGTATCTGACAGGGTAAAAGGCACTTTAGCTTTCTGGTCCATGAATGTAGCCGCACCCAAAGATGCAAACTGACCCAGAGCAAAGGTATGTCCGCTGGAACCGGTGGTAAGCAGATCCTGTACTTTGATCCCGCCTTTGGGATACATCTGATATTCTCCTGTCTTGGGCGTATCTAATACATCTGATGTATCTGGAAAAACCAGAGGCTTGAGCCCCATCTCTGAAATCATACGCCTGATCTCGCGCATGTCTGAAGGTTCTACATATCCGGGCAGAACATTTACCTGGTCTTTAATCTTATCCCCTGATTCTCTGGTAAAATAGCCGGCCATGCCTTTTACCATATTGGAAAAACCCGTCACATGAGAGCCTGCATAACTTGGAGTACTGGCATGTATGACCCACTTGCCCGCAGGAACAACTCCGTCATCTTCAGCCTTTTTGACAATTGAAGGAATGTCATCACCAATGGTTTCTGAAAGACAGGTTGTATGCACGGCCACCACATCCGGATCATAGACCTGAAAAATGGTCTTCAGAGACTGTCTGAGATTGGGGCTGCCCCCAAAGACTGAGGCCCCTTCAGTAAACGAACTTGTGGAGGCCATGACTGGTTCTTTATAATGTCTGGTCAAATGGCTCCGGTGATAAGAACAGCACCCCTGGCTGCCGTGACTGTGCGGCAGACATCTGTTTATGCCCAGAGCCGCATACATGGCCCCGATGGGCTGACATGTCTTGGCCGGGTTGACCCGCAGGGCCTTTCTTTGACTTATTTCCTTTGTTGTATGATTCAGCATCTGCGCTCTCCTTAAATTTAATAAACTGTTCACCATGCTGGAGCTCTGTTCCTGTCACCCGGCTCCTGACTCCTGGATCCTGGCTCATGACTCTTACGCCCCGCCAGCCAGTTCCACTGATAAAAGAGGCTTCCTTTTGAATGGATTGCCTGCCAGTTTCCAGGCTGGATTGTAAATCATCATGTCAATTTCCCTGGCAAAATTCACTGCCCCTTTATACCCGGCGTATGGCCCGGAATAGTCATAATTATGCAGCTGTTTGCTGGGGATGCCGAATTTTTCAATGACGTACTTGTCCTTGATCCCGGAAAGAATAATATCCGGCTTGAGCCTGAGGATAAGTTTCTCCAGTTCAGCGTGGCTCACATCGTCCACAACAACAGAACCTGTGTTCATATCAGGAATCATGCCCTCATAATTCTTAAGAACTTTTTCCTCCTCCAACTCTTTTAATCTTTCCGGGCTGATCCTGGGATTGTACTTTTCAGGATCAGGCTCCACTTTTAATTCTTCAATATTTCTGCTGTCAGCATCAAGCTTAATATCCTTGAGTACCTGCCTTCCCTCATAGTCGTCACGGTGGGCAAATTCATAACCAGCAGCTGTGACTGTCATGCTTAGATCCCGCAACAGATCCTGGTAATGATGGGCCCTGGACCCTCCCACAAACAGCATGGCTGTCTTGCCTTTGAGTTTTTCAGCATGAGGTGCTATGCCATCTAAAGCAGCCTTTTCCTCCTCAGCTATGACCTGCTCAACCCTTTTGGTCAGCTCTGGATCATCAAAAAACCTGGCAATCTTGCGCAGGGATTTGGACATGGATTTAATCCCGATAAAATTAACCTTGGCCCAGGGAATGCCGAATTTTGTCTCCATCATCTCAGCCAGGTAATTAATGGACCTATGACACATGACCAGATTAAGTGATGCCATATGAGCGTAAGTCATGGTTTCATATTTTCCGTCTCCGCTGAAGGTGGCAGCCACTTTAATCCCGCACTTCTCCAGAACCCGTTCAATTTCCCAGGCATCTCCGCCGATATTGTATTCTCCCAGAATATTGACTGAATAACCCTCAACCGGTTTGTCCCGGGTACCCACCACATCGGAAAAAAGTCTGTTATTGGCTATATGGTGTCCTGCAGACTGACTGACCCCTTTATAGCCCTCACAATTAAAGGCCAGCACCTTCACGCCCAGCTCTTTTTCAGCCTCTCTGGCCACTGCCACCACATCATCTCCAATCAGCCCCACCGGGCAGGTGGCGTGAACACTTATGGCATTTGGCTTGAACTGCTCATAAGCCTCTTTTATAGCCTGTTTTAACTTCTTCTCACCCCCGAAGATAATGTCATGCTCCTGCATATCCGTGGAAAAACAGTATTGTGAATAATTCTTACCGTCAGACCCGGGCCTGAACAGATTGCGCCTGGTCAGCCAGGAATAAAATCCGCACCCAATGGGACCATGGGTAATATGGACCATATCCCCATACGGGCCGATAACAACTCCTTTGCAACCAGCATAACAGCATCCCCTCTGGGTAATGATTCCAGGAACAGTTCTGGCATTGGCATTAATGCTCTGCTGCTCTTCCAGGCCATCCCTGGTCCTGGCCAGCATATGGCCCCGACGCTTTTTAGCCACTTTGGCCGGATAGACCTTGACTGTTTCTTCGATGAATTCTTCCAGATCAACATCTGGACATGTTTTTAAATCAGACATGCTTCCTCCGCTTTATCTTTGCCTTGTATCAATGCCTTGTTTGATATTTTCATCCTTTCATTTCATCTATGGCATCAAGCCCGCTCTCTTTTGTTCTGACCCTGACCACATCGCTTACGGGCAGGACAAAGATTTTGCCGTCTCCTGGTGTGCCGGTCTGATTAACCTCTATGATAACCTTGACTATATCCTTGACCCTCTCTCCAGGCACCACCATGCTTAATATCCTTTTGGGAATAAGCCTTGCCCCCTGGGACAGACTGGGCAAAACATCCGCACCCATGGAAGGATCCTTATTCAGAGCTTCCAGCATTTCAAAATCCACAGGTCTTTTTCCCCGTCCAGCACACCTGATGGCGGTAAAGGAGGGCAGGCCTGCAGCAACCAATGCCTCTTTGGTTTTATTGATCTTATTGGCTCGCACTATAGCCACTACTTCTTTCATGATTTATTCTCCTTACCCGGACTTTTTTCGACTCAGCAGGACACTCAGGCTCTACGCCTGCACGACAAATGATTGAATTAATTACCAATATTTATCATCATAATCTTAAAACTCCTTTACTCCTGAAGAGACCGTGTAAATCTCTTCCACTGGAGAAATAAAGATCTTTCCATCACCAAATGAGCCTGCACCTGTTCTGGCGCTGTCCATAATGGCGGTAACCACAAACTCTTTATCCGCTTCAGGCACGACCATCATGATCATCTCCTTGGGCAGTTCATCATAAACCACCTGGCCCAGTTTCAGCCCCCTCTGCTTACCCCGGCCGGCTACTTCTATCTTGGTCAATGCCGGGTAGCCCGCGTCAAGCAGGGACTGCATAACTTCTGTTGTCTTTTCCGGCCTGACAATGGCCCTGATCATTATCATTTATTTCTCCTTGGTTATGTTTTACTATTGTGCGGCCACCAGTGAATGGCCTTGATAAAATCAAACTTTAGGGCAGTCCTCCTATGCGTTGAGAAGACCGTAATCCAAAAGTATCTTTTCCAGCTCATCAGTGTGCATGGGATCAGGCACAACAAACATCTCATTGGAATCCATGGCCTGGGACAAACTGCGATAGTGACCAGCCTGGGTGCTCTCTGGAGTGTACTCAATAACAGTCTTTCTGTTGATCTCTGCCCGCTGAACTTCGTTGTCCCTGGGCACAAAATAAAGCATCTGACTGCCAAGCCTCTTGGCAAAGGCCTGGATCATCTCTTCTTCATTGTCCACAGCCCTGCTGTTGCAGATAAGTCCTCCAAGTCTGACTCCACCAGCATCGGCAAACTTCTTGATGCCTTTGCAGATATTATTGGCCGCGTACATGGCCATCATTTCACCGGAAACTACTATGTAGATTTCCTGGGCCTTGCCTTCCCGGATGGGCATGGCAAACCCGCCGCAGACCACATCACCAAGGACATCATAAAACACATAATCCAGATTCTGATTTTCTTCGTAGGCCCCGAGCTGCTCCAGCAAATTAATGGAAGTGATAATTCCCCTGCCGGCACAGCCTACCCCTGGCTCAGGTCCTCCAGATTCAACACATAGTGAATCGCCAAACCCGCCAATGCGAACATCATCAAGATCAACATCCTCGCCTTCCTCGCGCAGGGTATCCAAAACAGTCTTCTGGGACAGTCCGCCCAGAAGCAAACGGGTGGAATCAGCCTTGGGATCACAGCCCACAACCATTACTTTCTTTCCCAACTCCACAAGCCCGGCAACAGTATTCTGTGTTGTGGTCGACTTGCCGATTCCGCCCTTTCCGTAGATTGCTACTTTTCTCATTAAAACTTTCCTCCTGATTTAATTCCTTGATTACAGCTTCGGGCACTTTTCCCATGACTGGGAAACTCGCAATTTAAACAGCAATTGTTCCTGTACTTGGCAAAGGACGTGCCACCAGGACAAGAAAGACCAATTCACCACCCAACATACTGTTATCAAAAGACTTTATAACCACATTTCTACTTAGACCCCTTTAGGCTTCAAACCAGAATTCCTTCATTATTGTAGACAGAGCACTACAAAAATGAAGCATTGTCAGAACCAGGCAGGTTCAAACTTTCACAGGAGTAATCCCATCCGAGGGGTGAGCCTTTGACAAGTAGTGTGAACAGATATCCCTTTGAGAGCTTCTAAGTAACTTCATAAAAACTGGACCTCGGATCAAGTCCGGGGTGACGGTTAAAGTAGGCTGTTACTCTTTTCCGTCATTCCGGCGAAAGCCGGAATCCAGGATTAAGGCGGTAGGTGCTGAGTAACCACAACTGTGAATACCAGGTGTCATTGCAAAGGAATCTTTATTGCTCCTGCGCTCTGCATGAGAGCGTATCTGGACCGCTCCGCTGTCAGGCATTTGAATTGCATGAATTAAAATACCATGTTGATCGACACTACATTAAGAGAAGGCCATCAGCGTTTCGGGCTTTACATGGATCTGCCCAGCCAGCAGAAAATCATGGAAATGTCTGCCTGCCTGGGCATGGAAGAGATTGAAGCCGGAGTTGCCGGCAGGGATGAAAATCTAAGCTCGCTTATCTCTTTTGGCCGTACTCTTTCAGCAAAGCCCAGGATAAGTATCTGGTCACCACTGCGCGTTGAGAGCATTTCTGCGGCCCAAAACCTGGGCCCGGATATCATTAATATTGGCGTGCCTGTATCTGACCTTCATCTGAAAAACAGGCTGGGTATTTCAAGAGAAAAACTTTTAAAAAGACTGACAGATGTCATGCGTCAGTTTCAAAAAGCCAGTGCCCTTATTTCCATAGGTCTTGAAGATCTCTCCAGGGCTGATCATGGATTTGCCCTGGAAGTTGCCCGGACTTTTGCGGACTCAGGTGGATGGAGGGTAAGGCTCTCAGACAGCGTAGGCCTGCTTAGCCCCAGGGAGGTGCTCGGGGTGGTGGAAAAATTTCGCCATAACCTTGAAGTGAAACTGGCTTTTCACAGTCATAATGATCTGGGTATGGCCACAGGAAACTCTGTTTCCGCTCTGGACGCGGGATGCGATTTTGTGGATGTCAGTGTCCTGGGCATAGGCGAACGTTCCGGCATCGCCCGCCTGGAAGAAGTAATGACCTGGCTGGTGCTGAAAAAAAATAAAGGCTACAGTCTGAGGGTGTTGCCTGATCTATGCGCATATGTAGCCGGCCTGGCAGGGATAAACATAGATAATCACCGGCCGGTAATTGGCTCAGAAATATTTAATGTGGAAACAGGGCTGCATGTTGACGGGATATATAAAAATCCTGAACTGTTTGAACCCTTTGATCCGGCCAGACTTGGGCATAAACGATTCATAAGTCTTGGGGGAAAAAGCGGTCAAAGTGCTGTCAAAGCAAAAATATCTCAACTTCTCTTAAATTCCAGGGAGTACAATATCGAAGAGCTGACTTGCCGGGTCCGGGCCACAGCCATGGCAACGGGACATCCCATATCTGACCGGACCTTTTTAAAAATCGCTCAGGAGCAGAAACCTGAACACGAGGGTCTTTCTGAATAATCGCGCTTAACGGTCTGCTATTATGGTGAATCGGTACGTTTCTTTTTCTGAATTAGATCCCGCAGACCAAATTTGGAAACTTTATATCCAATCTGCCTCTGGGTAATGCCCAGATCTCTGGCTGCCCTGGACTGAACCCAGGCATTACGTTCCAGAGCCGCGATTATTTCTTTTCTCTCCACATCGTCCAGGGTTTTTAAACCAACCAGCTCTTGAGAACAGGACAGAGACCGGCCAGTCATGGACAGCGGAAGATCTTTGCTGCTGATTCTGTCTGTCTCTGCCATTATGCACAACTGCTCCACCAGATTTTCCATTTCCCTAATATTGCCTGGCCAGCTGTAGTTTACCAGAACATCAAGACAGTCTTGGGTAAAAAACAGCCTTCTGCCGTATTCCCTGACAATTTTATCAACAAAATGATTCAGCAGTGCTGAAATATCTTCTTTTCGTTCCCGAAGTGCCGGCACCTTGATGGGGAATACGTTCAACCGGTAATACAGATCATCCCGGAACTTACCCCGGTGAACCTCTGTGGCCAGATCCTTATTGGTGGCGGCTATGATTCTCACATCAACACTTATGGTTCTGGTCCCGCCAAGACGTTCAAAATCTCTTTCCTGCAGAAACCTGAGCAGCTTGGCCTGAATGGTCTGGGGCATTTCCCCGATTTCATCCAGAAATATGGTCCCTTTGTCAGCCTCCTCAAAACGCCCAGGCTTGGAACCCACCGCCCCGGTAAACGCCCCTCTTTCATAACCAAAGAGCTCGGACTCCAGAAGGTTATCCGGCAGGGAAGCACAGTTTACCTTGATAAAGGGATATCTTGATCTTTCACTCAATTCATGAATAATCTTGGCTATAAGGGTTTTTCCAGTTCCTGATTCACCAAGAAAAAGAACAGTTGCCCTGGTGGGCGCGACCTTTTCAATCATCTGGTGGATCACAGCCATGGCAGAACTTTTGCCAACTATAAAAAACCTCTGAACATTTTTTGACAATTTTGTCTTAAGATTCAGATTTTCTCTGCGCAGGACATCTTCCCTGGCCCTGACCTGCCTGTTGAGACTCACAAACTGCGCCACCATTGCCGCGACTATGGTTAAAAATTCAATATCCTCCTCCAGTGAAATCTGATGATCAAAAATCCTGTCAACAGTAAGCACTCCCACGGATTCACCCTGTAGAACCACAGGCACCCCCATAAAGGATATTTTTCCTTTTTCCATGCTTCTGGCCCCTGTTTTATCTAAAAAAAGAGGCTCCCTGGAAATGTCCGGCACAATAAAGGGTTTTCCTGTGGCAAAGATCCTGCCGGTGACCCCCTCGCCCAGACGGTAAACGCCCCTTTCTTTCTCTTTTGGAGCGAGACCGTGCGAAGCCCTGATGGCCAAATGACCCGTTTCATCGTCA
>JBKHCI010000058.1:0-10731 GCA_046541915.1 Desulfonatronovibrio sp.
GGGAGATTCGGGGCAGCCTGTCAGCCCTGGTCCGTTAATACATTCTGATGGTCTGGCGCCGGTCAGGCCCCACTGATATTATGGACACTCTGGCTTTAAGGTAGTCCTCAATCATGCGCACATACCTTCTGGCATTATCAGGCATATCTTCCCAGGAACCTGCTTTTGATATATCTCCGGGCCATCCTGGAACCTCTTCATAAACCGGGGTTACGTGAGCCATGGCGTTTTCTTCCTGGGGAGGATACTTAACCAGCTGTCCCTGATACTTATAACCAGTGCAGACTTTTATGGTTTCCAGCCCGCTCAGTACATCCAGCTTGGTCAGGGCAATTTCTGTAATGCCGCAAAGCCTGGCTGACTCTCGCAGGACCACCAGATCCAGCCAGCCGCACCTTCTTTGACGGCCCGTGGTCGCGCCGAATTCCGCGCCTTTGCGTTGCATGTACTCCCCGGCCTGGTTCTTCTGTTCTGTGGGAAAAGGCCCCTGGCCGACTCTGGTGGTATACGCCTTGACTACTCCCACCACCTTTTTCATATCATAAAAACAGCCGGCTCCGGACGCGGCGTTTCCGGTAACCGTGTTGGATGAAGTCACATAGGGATAGGTTCCGTGATCAATGTCCAGATGAACGCCCTGGGCTCCTTCAAACAGAACAGTCTGCTCATTTTCTCCTGCTTCCTGAATCTTATGGGACACATCCCCCAGAAAAGGAACCAGTCTTTCTGCCAGAGGCCTGATATGCTCAAAAACCTCGTCAGCATCAACAGGTTTTAAGTGATAAAGTTTTTCCAGAAGGGCGTTTTTTTCCACCAGGGCATTGTGGATCTTTTTTTGAAGCAGATCCATATCCTGCAGGTCACAGGCCCTGATCCCGATGCGCGCCATCTTGTCTTCATAGCACGGCCCGATTCCGCGCCCGGTGGTGCCTATCTTGTCACTGCCTGATTTGGCAGACTCCCGGGCATGATCCAGTTCCTTGTGATATGGCATAATAATATGAGCTTTTTTGCTGATGGCAAGCCGGTCAGGAGTAATGGAAATCCCTGATGCTCCCAGTTTGTCGATCTCCTGGCAGAACACCTCGGGATCAAGCACCACTCCGTTGCCGATGAGACAGGTCTTCCCGGAATGCAGTATGCCCGAAGGGATCAGGTGCAGTATAAACGTTTTATCGCCGGTAACCAATGTATGCCCGGCATTATTGCCTCCCTGATAACGGACAATGATATCCGCTTCTTCAGTCAGAAGGTCCACGATTTTCCCCTTACCTTCATCCCCCCACTGGGTTCCAAAAACAATCATATTGGACATTAGTTCCTCCAGAAGTCCTCAGTTTTTCGCAAATAGTCTGAATTTCTAAAATACGCAGGATGCAAAGTCAAATAAGGAAAAATTAAAAATTTGCCATTTCCAGCCGGAAGATTTATAATTAGCGGTTACGCTTCCAATATTGTGAACAGTTAGTTTTCAACATCCGCAAAGGAAGACTTTCCGGATGGAAACTAGTTAAAACCAGAAACAATGAAAAAAAAACGACAAAAATACCTGCTTTTCCTGCTGATCCTGATTCAGCTTTGTCTTGTGACCGTTTATCTGTATTACCAGAAAAACTACTGGTCAAAAGATATACTGCGGGTAGCCTATCTGGATTCTGACAGGGTCAATTCGCTGCTCTCCCCCTACGGCCCTGGCTTTGAACAGGAACTGGTTAATAATTTTTGTCACAGGAACGGATTTACACCCGTCTGGATCAGAATCAAAAACCTGGACCAGGGCATTGCCATGGTCCAGACAGGACAGGCCAACCTGCTCATTGCCGGCCCCTATGATCCTGCGGACTCCTGGGAAAATACCGTCAAAGGTCCGGCATATATGTCCGGGAACCTCCTTATAGCCCATAACCGGTGGCGCCATCCCCTGAACAGCATCAACGACCTGTGCTCCACCAGAGTGGTTGTGCCTGCCAAGTATGTTTTTATGCAAAAGATTGACAGCCTTGAACAGGATATGGATTGCCGTATTGAACTGGTGGATGTCCACAACAATGAAGAAGAGTTTTTTAACCTTCTGTCTGACCGGGATTTTCGTTTTGGCCTGGTGGACAAGCTTAGCTTTGATCTCTGGCATGTTTTTTTCCCCCTGGTCCTTCGGTCCTATGAGTTTGACAAAAAGTATGAATATGCCTGGATATGGAGCCCCCGGCATAAAGACCTGAACAGGATGCTGGATCAATTCTGGGCCGATATGCCGGACGACCCTTATCTCAAGGATCTCAAGGATAAATATTTCGGTTTTTTTCCCTCGGAAAAGGACCCTTATCAGCTTCGCCATTTTATAAGGGCCATTGAAAATCATCTGCCTGCTTACGCTGAAACCATACTCGCCGCAGCACAGGAAAATAATATTGATCCGGTTCTGCTAAGCGCCCTTATCTACCAGGAATCACACTTTGATTCCCAGGCCGAAAGCAGGACCGGGGTTCGCGGCCTTTTACAGCTTACCCTGGACACCGCAGACTTTCTTGGAGTCAAGAACAGGCTTGATCCTGATCAAAGCATTATGGGCGGAGCCGCGTACCTGAAGTTTCTTTCAGAACATGTCGAGGAAACAGGTGTTAGTTCCTGGGATAAATGGTTTTATACCCTGGCCGCTTACAACCAGGGACTGGGACATCTTTATGACGCCATGGAACTTGCGGACAGACAGGGTAAAAACAGCCTGAACTGGTCTGAACTGAAGGAAGTATATCCTCTGCTGAGCTATACTAAGTACTACAAAACTCTGCCAAGGGGCTATGCAAGGGGCTATGAAGCGGTTAATTTTGTGGAAAACATAAGGTATTACTACTATATTCTGCACAGCATGATTTCACTCTCTCGGCCTGAAGTCGAGCACCTTGGCGGATTTCTTGACTTTGTCCCCGGTGGCTGGCCGGATTGATGGACTCTCTTCCCCGGGTTTGTCCTGAGTCTGGTGAGCCATGCAATGATTAAAAAGCTGATTTTTCCACCGCACAGACTGAATCAGGGAGAGTATTAGTATATCCTCTTCCCACTCCCGGCTGGGAGTGAACTTCTGGACCCTTTCATAATACTTGTCCCAGAGATTGATTAATGAAGCTTCATCCAGACTGTTCAGCTGATCAGCCAGTTTTTTTAAAACTTTTTCCATTTTGATATTTCCTTTATGAGCAACACAACGTGATAGCTGATTATTGATTGGTTCCTGGTCTTTTCAACCCTTACGGCCCGGGCTTTTCCGCTGTCCCTTGCCGGGTCAAAAGATTTGCCCCTTTGCCGGGCCTGTGTTAGTCAGACATCTCACCGGCAGCCATTCAGACCGGCCAGCTTAATATTTCAAGCCCATTGTTTTCAAAGTGGGCTTTTTGGTTTAGCAGACTGTTGAAAATCTCCCCACTGCAGGGTCGCTTCAGAAAGTTCCAACTCGCGGATGTTTAAATATTCTGCGGCCTTGAACTTTTTTGGGACTTGAAATTTTTGAACACCCAGCTGGGTAAGGACTGTTTCAGCAGCCTGTTAACCATATTTTCAATACCGGCAAACTATTCCGGATATAAACAATTCAAGGAGACCTGAAAAGTATGAAAAACCTGAAGAACATGTACAAGGATATACAAAAAGACCCCTTTCCGCAAGAAATGAGTATTGAGCTGGGAGATCAGAAAATCAGATTTCAAAAGAAATCCTGGACCATTGATGGACAGCAGAAAGGACTTCGCTACGGTGAAAACCCGGACCAGCCAGCAGCCATGTACGAACCTGTGCAGGGAGATCTGGAGCTTGGCGGGGTAAAATTCAGGACCGGGGGCTACGGACTGGTATCCTCCATTGGTGAAGAAAACATGATCCAGGCTGGAAAACATCCGGGAAAAACCAACCTGACCGATGTGGATAACGGCCTGAATATCCTGCAGTACCTGACCAGAAAACCCGCGGCAGTCATACTGAAGCACAACAATCCATGCGGCGCTGCCTGGTCAGAGCAGGGCATCTTGGAAGCCGCCGGGAACGCGCTTTTTTCCGACAGAATAGCCGCCTTTGGAGGCGCGGTGATTCTAAACAGGGCCCTGGACAAAACAACCGCTGAACTCCTGGCCGCGAACTACCTGGAAGTAGTTGCCGCTCCCGACTTTGAGGCAGGCGCCCTGAAAGTCCTTCAGACCAGAAAGAACCTGCGCATATTAAAAATACCCGGACTGGGGCGGCTGGAAGAATTCCAGGGCAGGCCTTTTTTGGATATCAAGTCTCTCAGCGACGGGGGTATGATCGTGCAGTTTTCCTTTGCCAATAAAATCCTTGAGGCTGAAGATTTTATTCCGGCAGCGGCTGCAAAAGACGGCCAGGAAGTCATGGCCAGAAGGCCTGACGCAAGGGAAACAGATGATCTGCTCTTTGCCTGGGCTGTGGAGGCGGGAGTAACCTCCAACTCGGTTATTTTCGCCAGAAATGGGCAGACCGTGGCCATCGGCACCGGAGAACAGGACAGAGTGGGGTGCGTGGATCTGACCATCCAGAAAGCCTACACCAAATACGCAGACTCTCTGGTCTTTAAAGAGAACAATGAATCTATTTATCAGTTGAAACAAAAGGCCTTGAGTGATCCGGATGCGGATGCCCAGCTTGAGCAGGTACTGGCCAAAACCAGAGAAGCCAGGGGAGGTCTGCCAGGTTCTGTCCTGGTTTCTGACGGCTTTTTCCCCTTCCGCGACGGAGTGGACGCGGCCATTGCCCAGGGAGTTACAGCCATTGCCCAGCCAGGCGGGTCCATTCGGGATAAGGAGGTCATTGAGGCAGTTAATGAAGCCGTTCCGCAGGTTGCCATGGTCTTTACCGGACAGAGATCTTTTAAACATTAATCCATAAGTAAAGTTGCCCGTGAATATAAAAACACAAAGCCGGGAGGAAATCAGACCCGGACTGATCATCGAGTATCTGCAGAACAACCAGCCGGTTCTGGCCTGGATAATGGAGGCTCAGACCGCCAGAATCAGGGTTCTGAACATTAACCAGCGCGAAGTAAAGCTGCCCTTCTCAAGGATTTTACCGTGGCCTGGTCCAGCTTATGCCCAGATGCTGTCCAGGGAGGAAATCCTGGGCATTCTCAAGGAACATAACCGCAAGCGCCTGGAGGAACAGGAAAAAATCAAAATCCTGGAAGTCTGGGAGATGTCCCAGGGAGAGATTAACCAGGCCCGGGTACCCTGGTTTGCCGGGCTGATCTGGAATGATGCTGATCATGACCGGGTTGCCGCCCTTGGACGGGTCATGCTCCAGGACCGGGCTCATTTCAAATTTAATCCACCCTGTTTTGAGGTCTATCCCGAGGACGTGGTTGAACACCGCCTGGAACAGGAAAAACTGACCAAAGAAAGAGAAAAGCTCATCAGCATCGGGCGCGATTTTTTCAAAGCCTTATGGGAATCCGGAAAAAAACAGACCCCTGTACCGGCTGTTGAGGAACAGGAAATAGAAAATAAACTCAAAAACCTGCTTATCACCCGGATCAGGCATCCTGATGACAGCGAAACTCAGGATGTCTGGTCCAAAATCACCACTGGTCTTCCCCAGGACCCCAACCTGGCTTTCATTCTGGCCGCGAACTGGGGTATATATTCTTTTCACCATAACTTTCTCCTTGATCAGGCCGATTACTGCTGGGATAATTCCTGGGCTGATGAACACCAGGATGAAATCCGCAGAATAAAAGAGGTCTTCCAGAATCAGTTCCACGAACCCGGACTTGCAGGCTTTGTCAGCATCGACTCCCAGACCACCAGAGATATTGACGACGCCTTCAGACTTGAAACCCACGGCAGCGGCTTCACCCTGACCCTGGCACTGGCCTGTCCGGCCCTGGGCTGGCAGCCCGGTTCAGATCTGGACCGGGCTGTGGCCCACCGGGCCACCAGTATCTACCTGCCAGAAGGCACCAGCAACATGCTGCCGGACCTCCTGGCCGAGAACCTGTTCAGCCTGGTTGAAAAGCAGCCCAGGCCGGCCCTGATCTTAAAACTGGAGCTGGACGAAAACGCTGCTGTTCATAACGTGGAGATAAACAGGGACTGGGTCACGGTGGACTCGAATCTGACTTATGATTATGTAGAACAACAGCTGGAAAAAAATGCTTCAAGCAGCCTGGAAACCGCCTGGGGGCTGGCTGAACTCCTGCAGAAAAAACGGCTGGAACAAGGCGCGGTAATCATCAGGCAAAACGATCCGGAGATTAAGCTCTTTAAAAACCAGGGGCGGATAAAAGTAACCATTGAGGACAAACCACACTGCCGGCGGGCGCAGCTCATTGTATCCGAATTTATGATCCTGGCCAATTCAGCTGTTGCCCAGTGGGCCAGGGATGCAAGATTGCCGCTTTTATACAGGACACAGGATATTGCCCTGCCCCGGGACTACTGCGGAATATGGTCCAAACCTGAAGATATTTACCAGGTTATAAGGGCTCTGGGAGCCACTCTGACCGAAACAGTCCCCAGACCGCACCGCTCCATTGGAGTCCCCTGTTACGCCCCGGTCACTTCTCCTCTCAGGCGCTACACCGACCTGATAAACGAAATTCAGATACTGGGATTTCTGCGGGAAGACAGGCCCGGCTTAAGCAAGGAAACCATGGACGCGATGCTCGCTGATTTAAACGCCAGAATTGCGGCGGTTTCCCAGGTTCAGAAATTTCGCCCCAGATACTGGAAGCTTGTCTATTTTAAACAAAACTGCAAAAATACAACCTGGCAGGGCATTGTGGTGGACAACAGTGGTCCGTTTATTGTCCTGAACCTGCCCCGGGAGCTGATGATGGTCCGGGCCAGCCGGGAATTGTTCGGCGGAAAAGCCAGGCTGGGCCAGGCGTTCAGGTTAAGGCTGGGCAAGATTGATCCTCTTAATAATGAAATAAACGTGCTGGAGGCATGGGAAGAATAAAGGAACAGATATGTTTGGAATTGTAAAAAAAATATTTGGAACTAAAAACGATCGATACTTGAAAAAACTCAGCCCCGCGGTTGAGAGAATCAATTCTCTGGAAAGTGAAATCCAGGCCTTAAGCGACGCGGAACTCAGGGACAGAATCGCGGCCTGGAAACAGGAAGTCAGCACCGGGGCCGCGCTGGACGATCTCCTGCCCCATGTTTTTGCGGTAGTCAGAGAAGCATCAAAAAGGTCCCTGGGCATGCGTCATTTTGATGTCCAGCTTCTGGGCGGAATAGCCCTGCACGAAGGCAAAATCGCTGAAATGAAGACCGGTGAAGGTAAAACCCTGGTGGCCACCCTGCCGGTTGTTCTCAACTCGTTAACCGGCAAAGGCGTGCACATCATTACGGTCAATGATTACCTGGCCAGAAGAGACGCGGAATGGATGGGCAGGCTGTACAACTTTCTGGGCCTGGAAGTGGGGGTAATCGTCCATGGAATGAGTGATCAGGAACGCAAACAGGCCTACGCAGCCGATGTTACCTACGGCACCAACAACGAGTTCGGGTTTGACTACCTGCGCGACAATATGAAGTTTTACCTTAATCAGCTTGTTCAGCGCGATCTCAACTACGCCATAGTGGATGAAGTGGACTCCATCCTTATTGATGAAGCCCGGACCCCGCTTATTATTTCCGGCCCGGCCGAAGATTCCACATCCCAGTATCAACGGGTTAATTCCATTATTCCAAGGCTTAAAAAAGACCAGGATTTTACAGTTGATGAAAAAGCCAAGACAGTCACCCTTACTGACGAAGGAATCCAGAAAGTGGAAAAGATCCTTGGCATTGACAACCTGTTTGACCCTGAAAACATCACTTTTCAGCACCATGTGCTTCAGGCCCTTAAGGCACATAATCTTTTCACCCATGATGTGGACTATATAGTAAAAGACGGACAGGTAATCATAGTGGATGAATTCACCGGCCGGCTTATGCCCGGCAGGCGGTTCAGCGACGGCCTGCACCAGGCCCTTGAGGCCAAGGAAGGGGTTAAGGTGGAAGCGGAAAACCAGACCCTGGCTTCCATTACCTTCCAGAATTATTTCCGGATGTATGAAAAACTGGCCGGCATGACCGGAACCGCAGATACCGAAGCAGTGGAATTCAAGGAAATATACAATCTGGATGTATCTGTCATGCCTCCGCATAAACCCATGATAAGAAAAGATTACCCGGACATGGTTTATAAGACCCAGGAGGAAAAATACAGGGCCATTGCCCGCGAAATTCAGGATCTTTATGAAAAAGGCCAGCCTGTTCTTGTGGGCACAACCTCCATAGAAAGATCCGAGCAGATATCCAGAATGCTCAAAAAAGCAAAAGTCCCCCATGATGTGCTAAATGCCAAACACCACGAAAAAGAAGCTGAAATCATAGCTCATGCTGGTGAAAAGGGCAGGGTAACCCTGGCGACCAACATGGCCGGACGCGGAACAGATATTGTCCTGGGAGAAGGTGTCTGCGAACTGGGAGGCCTGCACATCCTGGGGACGGAGAGGCATGAAAGCAGGCGCATTGACAACCAGTTAAGAGGCCGGGCAGGCCGCCAGGGTGATCCTGGATCATCGCGTTTTTATCTGGCCCTGGATGATACCCTGCTCAGACTGTTCGGATCAGAAAGAATCTCCGGAATCATGGACAAACTGGGCATGGAAGAGGGGCAGGCCATTGAAAATCAGATGATTTCCCGGGCCATTGAAAACGCCCAGACCCGGGTGGAAGCCCATAATTTTGAAATCCGTAAACAGCTCCTTGATTTTGATAATGTCATGAACCAGCAAAGAGAGGTCATCTACACCCAGAGAAAAGAAATAATGACCTCTGAAGACATGCATGACCTGGTAGAACAGATCATGGAAGAGATCCTTGAAGACATCTACTCCGACGTGGGCGATGACAGGCCGGAAAACCTGGACCATGAACGCCGGTCCATGCTCAAAAGCAGGCTGGATGAAGTGTTCAATCTTGGACGGCTTATCCGGGAAGACCATATTCCAACCAGGCAGGAAAGCCTTGAAGCGGTGAACAACCACCTGAACCGGCTGCGAGAAGACGCCGGCGAACATTACCAGGAGGTACTGCGCTTCTTTCTGCTGGAAAGCCTTGACCGCAACTGGAAAGAACACCTGCTGAACATGGATCATCTGAAACAGGGAATCGGCCTCAGAGGATATGGCCAGAGAGATCCTAAACGTGAATATAAACGTGAAGGCTTTGAAATGTTTGAGGATCTCCTTTACAGATTCAAGGAAAACGCTCTCAAGGCCCTGAGCAGGCTGCGTATCAAGAAAGCAGTGGAGGAAGATGAATTTAAACATAAAGAACAGCAGAACCTCCAATTTGCCGGGCCGGCTGATCAGCCAAAAGCAGCCAGAAAAGAACCGGTCAAAAGAACAGAGCCCAAAGTGGGCCGAAACGACCCCTGTCCCTGCGGGAGCGGCAAAAAACACAAAAAATGCTGCGGTCAGTAAGGAAAAATAATGGATTGTACAATTCCTCAGGGTTTCAAACTGTCGGTCACAGAGGCTGGGTTCAAGTATAAAGACAGACCTGATCTGGCTTTGATCCTCAGTGATACCCCGGCAGTTTGCGCGGCCTTTTTCACCACCAATCTGTTTCAGGCGGCCCCGGTTAAAGCAGCCGGAAAAAATCTGGAACAATCATCCGGGATAAGGGCGATCCTGGTCAATGCGGGTCAGGCAAATGCCTGCACCGGCAGCACTGGAATGGACAACTGCCTGAAAACACTGCGTATGCTTGCTGATCTTGTGCGCGTTGAGCCCATGGAAATCATTCCGGCTTCCACAGGAGTAATCGGTGATCAGCTTAAAATGGAACTCTTTGAAAAGGCTCTGCCCGGTCTGGTTGAAAATCTGGGGCTTTCCACCGGTGAAGACGCTGCCCGGGCGATTATGACCACGGATACTTTTCCTAAAACAGCAAGCTGCGAAGCAGAGCTTGGCTCAGGCAGGATCAGATTCTTCGGCATGGCCAAGGGATCTGGGATGATCTGCCCCAATATGGCCACCATGCTTGCGTTTATCCTTACAGACCTTAAGATTGACCAGCCCCTCTGGAAGAAAATCATGGCAGATGCGGTGGACAAAAGTTTCAACGCCCTGACCATTGACGGCGACACCAGCACCAATGACTGCGTTGTCGCCCTGGCCTCGGGTCAGAGCGAAGTTGAAATACAGAATGACCAGGATCTGAAAAAGATTGCAAAAGCCGTGAAAAAAATCTGTGCTGAACTGTCCTATCAGATAGTCAGCGACGCAGAAGGCGGAACCAGGGTTCTGCGCATTGAAATCCAAGGGGCAAAAGATAAAACACAGGCCAGGATGGCTGCTGATGCCGTGGGCAATTCTCCCCTGGTCAAGACTGCCATGTACGGAGGTGATCCCAATTGGGGCAGAATCGTAGCGGCCCTTGGCCGGAGCAGAGCGGAATTTGATCCGGACAGAATCACTGTCACCCTTGCCGGAGTCAAGATATTCTGTGCAGGCCAGCCCGTGGATATGGACCGGGACAAGGTCTTCAAACCACTGCTGCAGAAGCCGGACATAGATATCAAAGTAGATCTGGGAGCAGGCGAGGGGTGCCATACCCTCCTTGCCTCGGATCTTACCGAGGAATACATCCGCATAAACGCCCATTACAGGACATAGCTTAGGTTCATCCGGTTAAAGCGTACTTCCTCGAAAAGAAAAAAAGTATCTCACGCCCG
>JBKHCI010000007.1:0-34858 GCA_046541915.1 Desulfonatronovibrio sp.
GCCAACCTAGTGGTTAACAGCCACCCGCTCTGCCGATTGAGCTACCGGGGAACAAAAGTAAAATCTTCCGCGGGTGTGTTTTAACCCCCGCGGAAGACTGATTTTTTACGTCAACCTGAATGACAAGTCAACATTTTTTTGTATGTTTGCTGGAATTAGTTGCCCAGCCATTCATCAACCAGTTCTGGATTTTCATCGATGAACTTTTTGGCGCTTTCGTAAGGATCAGAACCTTCCTGGTTCATGACCATGACTTGGGCCATCTGCTGCTGGGTCCAGGAAAAGTTTTCCAGAAAGTTGTAGACTTCGGGCATATCCTGTTCCAGTCCCTGGCGGACTATTGTGGCGATATATTCTTCTTCACCGTATACGCCTTTGGGATCTTCCAGATACTTCAGGTCCCAGCGGCCAAACTTCCAGTGAGGAGACCATCCCGTGACTGCTATCCATTCTTCGTTTTTGATGGCGTCCTGAAGCGCGGCAGCCATGGTGGCACTACTTCCTTCAACCAGCTCAATGTCGGTCAGGTTGTATTCTTCAATAACTGCCTCGGTTTTACCCATTATGCCTGCTCCCGGGTCAATGCCCACGATGCGGCCGTCAAATTTGTCAGCGTTTTCGTTCATTTCTTCGATAGAATCTATGGTTACATATTCTGGAACAACCAGACCAATCTTGGCGCCGCGAGAAACAACATTGAGTTCTTCTACCTGGTCTTCTACCCTGTCCATATAATCAGCATGGGTTACAGGCAGCCACGCAGTAACCATGGCATCGGCATCACCGGTGGCCACAGCCTGCCACATGGCAGCTGCACCTACCGAAAGAACCTCGACATCATAGTCAAGTTTCTCCTGTAATACGGCCTGGGCAACATAGGTGCTGGCAACAGCGCAGTCCCATTCCACATAAGTAAGAGTTACAGTGTCTTTGGCCTCGGCCTTGACCGGGGAAAAGCCCATGAGCAGGGCCAACATTGAAAGTGCAAGCAATCCTCTTTTAAACATAATATTCCTCCTGGTTTGAAATTAAAAACAACCTGAATTCAGGTCTATTCACAAAACTTCGTCGGACGGCGAAGGTACTCAACACGTTAACCGGCTGTTAAGATTATGACCTTGCCAGTTTCTGAAGCACTCTGTCCAGAATAATGGCAACAATTACAATGCCGATGCCGGCTTCAAAGCCTGCTCCGGGCTGAAGTCTCTGAATGGCTCTCCAGACTTCGGCTCCCAGGCCGCGGGCTCCGATCATGGCGGCGATAACCACCATTGAAAGGGCCAGCATTATTGTCTGATTGATTCCGCCCATGATGGTTGTTTTGGCCAGAGGCAGCTGAATCTTAAAAAGTTTCTGCCACTTGTCCGCTCCAAAGGCATCCGCGCATTCCACCAGTTCTCTAGGGACCTGTCTTATGCCCAGGGTGGTAAATCTGATGGCCGGGGGCATGGAAAAAATAACCGTGGCAAAGATGGCTGCCACTCTGCCCAGACCGAAAAAGGGAATTGCTGGAATAAGATATACAAAAGCCGGAAGGGTCTGCATAAAGTCCAGTATAGGCCTGACTACTTTAAAGGCATATTCGTTCAGGGCGCAAAAAATACCGATGGGTATGCCTATGGCTATGGCTATCAATGTGGCCACCAGGACAAGGGATAAAGTGCTCACCGTTGCCGACCACAGGCCCAGGTTCCAGATGAGGGCCAGGCCGAGAAAGGTGAAAATGGTCACTCCGCGCTGGCGGGTAAGATAAAAGACCACAGCGGTCAGGATGATGATCATCAATATGGGATGGACAAACATCATGGCGGTTTCCATAATCCGGATACCCTGGTCGGCTATGGTTGAAAAGGCCTTGGTGGCAAAGGCAAGATTGCGGACCAGAAAGTCCAGCACTGCTTCTATACCGTCTCCCAGAGGGAGTCTTGGAAGTTCCAGATTCATATATCTCCTCCGCGCTCAGCAATAGCCGCCATAAGCAGGCCTTTGACGATTACGCCTTTGAGCTTTTTGTTTTCATCAACAACAACCACTGGATAAGAAATGTTCTGCATAAGGGGGAAAAGCTCTGATGCGGGAGTTTCCGGGGTTACCGCCATGAAATCCTTATGCATGACCTCCTCAAAACTATTTTTGCCCTGTTCTATGAGTTTAGCCACTTCATCGGCAAACAGAACGCCTTGGACCTTGTTTTCCTTGTCCAGGACAAAGATGGAGGCTATGGCGTTTTTCTTCATTTTGCGCATGGCGGCTCTGGGGCCGTCCGTGCCCAGGTAGGCCACAGTCTCTGATTTTTTCATGATTGATTCAGCGGTCAGAACTTTGGTAATATCCACTTCTTCCACAAATTTGGCCACGTAGTCGGTGGCAGGCTTGGTCAGTATATCTTCAGGAGTACCTATCTGAACCACTGCTCCGTCTTTCATTAAAACGATGCGATCGCCAAGCTTCAAAGCCTCGTCCAGATCATGGCTGATAAAAACAATGGTTTTATGCATGGACTGCTGCAGGGAAATCAGCTCGTCCTGCATATCCCTTCTTATAAGCGGATCAAGAGCGCTGAATGCCTCGTCCATGAGCAGTATGTCCGGATCCAGGGCCAGGGCCCTGGCCAGGCCGACCCTTTGCTGC
This sequence comes from Desulfonatronovibrio sp., assembly GCA_046541915.1. Taxonomy (GTDB): domain Bacteria; phylum Desulfobacterota; class Desulfovibrionia; order Desulfovibrionales; family Desulfonatronovibrionaceae; genus Desulfonatronovibrio. The sequence goes on from JBKHCI010000007.1 coordinate 2,632, forward strand.
ATGCCCCCGGAAAGCTCTGATGGATATTTTTCTCCCCACCCTTTCAAACCAACCAGTTCAAGGGCGTTTTCAGATTTTTCCCGCCTCGCTTCCTGCTCTGACCCCTGAATTTCAAGGCCGAATTCAACATTATGCAGCACTGTTCTGTGGGGGAACAGGGCAAAGTTTTGAAAAACCATGCCGAATTTTTTTCGCCGGAAGTCGCGCAGCTTTTCTTTGTTAAGTTTTCTTACGTCCTGGCCGTCAACAAAAATTTCGCCTGAAGTTGGCTCGAAAAGGCGGTTAATGCATCTGACAAGGGTGGATTTTCCGCTTCCGGATAAACCCATGACAACTACGATCTCTCCTTCTTTGACTTCAAAGGATACTTGGTTGACGCCGACTACTGAACCGGTTTTTGCCTGGATCTCATCCTTTTCTTTGCCTTCTTTGAGTAAGGCAATGGCTTTTCTGGGATGATCTCCAAAGATCTTGCTTACGTTTTTCAGTTCAATTTTTTCCATTCATATACCTGCTTTTTAATAAAGTGTAACCCAACATCGCCTAATTGCTATTTTACTAAAATAGCATAAAGTCAGACATTGTCAAGCTGCTATATTTTGGCTGATGTTGTTTTTTTGTCCATGACCAGCATGAACACACAAAAAAAGGGTGTTTTGAAAAAAGAAAAATTTTTCCCTTTAAACTGAAGTAAGAGTTAGAGATCTTTAAGTCCAGCAGTGCGGGTGAAAATTATTCAAATATCATAAAGTGCTTATGGATACCTGTTTCACAGGCTTGACTTGCGCAAACAAGGAGTTCTTACAGAGAGTTGAAAAATCGGCGTCTCCTGCGATGTTCCGGGTTTGGGATATTTTTTTAGGTCTCTGTCATGCGGGTAGTGCGAAATACCGGTAAAGAGAAAGTTGTCCTGTGCGGTGCGCTTTTCTTGACGTTGCCTGCAAATTTCAATAATTTAAAAATTTATCGCCTCAGCAGGGTGATGCAATTGAAGCTTACGAACACGAAGGATTCCAACTTGAACAAACCAAAACAAAACCAGCCGAGCGAAAGCCAGGTTATTCAGCATCGGCGGCAAAAAGCCGCTTTTCTTACAGATAATCAGATACCTCTTTTCCCAAATTCCTTTAGAAAAAATATCGATATTTCTGAAATTATTGCGGCGAAAAATGACCTAAGTCAGGAAGAGCTTGAAAATCTTGACCCGGGGTACAGGATTGCCGGCAGGATCATGGGCCTGCGTTCTTTTGGCAAGGTAGCATTCATCCATGTCCAGGATCATACCCAGAGGATTCAGGTTTTTGTTCAGCGTGATGTTCTTGGCCCGGATAACTACCAGATATTCAAGAAATTCGACATCGGGGACATTGTCGGTGTTGAGGGAGGACTATTCAGGACCAAGACCGGGGAGTTGACCGTAAAAGCCGAAAAAGTGGTTCTTCTGTCAAAATCCATGCGTCCTCTGCCGGAAAAATATCACGGCCTGAAAGATGTTGAGACCAGATATCGCCAGAGATATGTGGACCTGCTGGTAAACCCCGGGGTGAAAGAGATCTTTACGGTCAGGACCATGATTGTCCGTTATCTGCGGGAGTTTCTGGATAAAAGTGGTTTTATGGAAGTAGAAACGCCCATGATGCAGTCCATACCCGGCGGAGCAACTGCCAAGCCGTTTCAGACTCACCATAACGCCCTGGACATGACCCTGTATTTAAGGATCGCTCCCGAACTTTATCTGAAAAGACTTCTGGTGGGAGGCTTTGAAAAGGTTTATGAGATAAACCGCAATTTCCGCAATGAAGGTATTTCCACCCAGCATAATCCTGAATTTACCATGCTGGAATTTTACTGGGCCTATATTGACTTTAAAGATCTCATGTCTTTTACTGAGGAGATGTTCTCCACTCTTGCCCTGAAGATGTTTGACAAGACCATGATCACTTACCAGGGGAACACTATTGACCTGACACCTCCGTGGGCCAGGCTTTCCTTTTATGAATCACTGGAAAAGATAGGAGGTTTGTCGCCGGAAGAGTATCAGGATCCTGAGAAAGCCAAAAAACTGGTCAAAAAACTGGGGGAAAATGTCCAGACCGGAGAGAAACTGGGAAAAGTGCAGGCCAAGCTATTTGATATACTGGTTGAACCCAAGCTGATCCAGCCTCATTTTATTTATCATTACCCCACAGATATTTCTCCGCTTTCCAGAAAAAACAATGAGGACCCAACCATAACTGACAGGTTTGAGCTTTTTATAGCCGGTCGTGAAATGGCCAATGCTTTTTCTGAACTCAACGACCCGGTGGATCAGAAAGCTCGTCTGGAGGAGCAGTCCAGGGAAAAAGAGGCCGGCGATGATGAGGCGCATTTCATGGATGAAGACTATATCCGTGCCCTTGAATACGCCATGCCTCCAGCCGGAGGGGAGGGGATTGGAATTGACCGTCTGGTCATGCTTTTTACTGATTCCGCATCTATCCGGGAGGTGATTCTCTTTCCCCTGCTTCGTCCGGAGGTCTCAGGCAGCTGATGCGTTTTGAACTTTTTGTAGCTCTTCGCTATCTTCGGGCCAAAAGAAAACAGGCCTTTATCTCGGTGATATCTCTCATATCCATAATGGGAGTGGCTCTGGGAGTGGCCGCTCTGATTATTGTCCTGGGAGTAATGAACGGTTTCAGTCAGAATCTGCGCGATAAGATCCTGGGCATCAACGCCCATATTGTGGTGGGCAATTATTCAGAAGGAATACCCGATTACAGAGAGCTTGCCCGGGAGTTGAGCTCTGTGCCCGGCGTAAAGGGCGCTGCGCCTTTTATATATACCGAAGTCATGCTTAGTTCGCCAAATGGGGTAAAGGGTGTGGTCCTGAGGGGTATTGATCCTGAAAAGGCCGGGGAAGTACTTTCTCTTGATCAGGAAATGATACAGGGAAACATGGCCGATCTGGACCGGGAAAGTGAATTCCCGGGCGTTATTGTCGGTCAGGAACTGGCCTCGGCTCTCAGCATTTCCCCCGGGGAAACTGTAAATATCCTGTCTCCTTCCGGCACAAGTTCTTCAGCCGGGTTTACTCCCCAGATTTCCACGTTTGAAGTGCGGGGCATATTCAAAACAGGCATGTATGAATATGACAGTTCCTTTGGCTACACTTCTATTGAAGCAGCCCAGTCCATACTGGGTTTCAGGCAGGACAAAGTCACCGGGATGGAAATACGCATTCAGGAAATAGACCGGGCCCATGTAGTTTCCGGAGCTATTGATGATTTTCTGGGAGGATATCCCTATTATGTCCGCAACTGGATGGAAATGAATCAGAATCTTTTCGCGGCCCTGAAGCTGGAAAAGATCGCCATGGGCGTGATCCTGGTGATGATTGTTCTGGTGGGTTCCTTCAGCATTGTTACCGCGCTGGTTATGCTGGTCATGGAAAAAACCCGGGACATTGCTATTTTCATGTCCATGGGTGCTACCCGGAAATTGATCCGGAGGATATTTATCCTTCTGGGCATGATGATCGGGGCTGTGGGCACTGCCCTGGGTTTTATATTCGGACTGGGAATCAGCTACCTTCTTCAGGAATACCAGTTTATCCGGCTTCCGGCAGATGTCTATTACCTGGACCATCTTCCTGTGCTCCACCAGACCGGGGACCTGGTTATTATAGGCCTGGCAGCCATGTTTCTGTGCTTTCTGGCAACCCTTTATCCGGCCCGCAAGGCATCCAACCTGAGCCCGGCTGAAGCATTAAGATATGAGTAGTCCTTTATACAGGCTGGAACAGGTCAGCAAAACCTTTGTCCAGGGCGCAGAGACCATTGAAGTGCTCAGGGATATCGATCTGGACATTGACTCAGGCCAGTCACTGGCTATTCTGGGCGCTTCCGGCTCAGGCAAAAGTACTCTTCTGCACATCCTGGGGGGCCTGGACAGCCCGTCTTCAGGCAGAATTTTGCTGGGAGACAAAGATCTGACAAAAATTTCTCCAGAACAAAAAGCCGCTTTGAGGCGTAAACAGATCGGCTTTATTTTTCAGTTTCACCATCTTCTTCCTGAGTTCAGCACAGCTGAGAATGTGGCTATGCCCGCTATTCTCAGCGGACTGAACAAAAAGGCGGCCAGACGGATGGCGGTTAAAGCACTGGCCGAGGTAGGCCTTGAGGACAGGGCTGACCAAAGCGTTACCACGCTGTCCGGAGGAGAAAGCCAGAGAGTGGCCATTGCCAGGGCAGTGCTTTCCGGGCCCAAAGTCCTTCTGGCTGATGAACCAACAGGAAACCTTGACGTCCACAAGGGACAGGAGATAGGAGAACTTCTGCTGAGACTGAACAAAGCACTGGGAATGACCCTTATTGTGGTGACCCACAATCTGGATCTGGCCGCAAAGATGAATTTTAACTATGAGCTGAAATCGGGAAAAATTTATGCTGTTAAAAAATAATAAACATCCCCGGACTGTGATTTCTTTTCTGTTTTTCTGGATCGTTCTGGCCGGTATTCTGCCGGATGAGTCCAGGGCCGCTGAGGGGACAGCGGTTATGCCGTTTGAGATCAATGCCCCGGAAGACCTTGAATATCTTGAAACCGGCCTGCCCACCATGCTTATTGATTCTCTGGAAGGCAAAGGTCTGGAAGTGGTTGATCTGGACAAAATCAGATCGATTATTTCCAGTGAAGATATTACCATGCTCAATATTGAGGAATCCAGAAAAGTGGCTCTGATGGCAGAGAGCAGATACGCGGTTTACGGAAGCTTCAGTACGGCTGGTGATTCTATCAGTATTGACGCGCGCCTGGTTGACGCGTTTGGTGAAAAAGAAACAGTTCCGTTTTATATTGCTAAAGAAGGGGTGATTAATATCCTGCCAGCAGTTGAAGAACTGGGGGATAAGATTTATCAGGAACTTTTGAAGGAAGACAGGATCGCCTCCATAGATGTTCAGGGCCTTGATTTTCTTGATCCGGATGTTATTCTCCTGCGGCTGAAGATGCAGGAAGGGGATGTTTTTGAGCAGCAAATGCTCAATGATGAACTCAGAAGGATTTTTGACCTGGGTTATTTTGAGGATGTAAATTTTGAAGTGACAGATACTCCACAGGGCAAGGAAATTCTTATTACGGTAGAGGAAAAGCCGATTATCCAGAATATTAATATCCTGGGGGCGGCTAAGATTAAAGAAAAAGATGTTCTGGAAGCCCTGACAACCAGAACCGGTTCAGTGCTTAACCCCAGAATAATAAGCGAGGACCTGGACAGGATAAGGGAATTATACCGCGGTAAAGGGTATTATAATGCCACGGTTGACTACACTGTCAATAATACTGGTGAGCGCAGCGCAAATCTCAATATCCGGATAGATGAAGGAAACAAACTCTTTATCCAGGGCATTGATATCCAGGGAGCGGAAAGCGTAAGTCAAAGAAAACTGAAAAAGGAAATGGTTCTCAAGAAAAGAGGCCTGCTTTCCTGGATTACCGGAAAGGGTATCCTGCGCGAAGAGCTTCTTGACCGCGACGCAGCAGCTATTGAAGCATACTATGCCAACAAAGGATTTATTAATGCCAGGGTTGGGCAGCCTGATGTTGAGTACAAGGAAGACGGAATATACCTGACATTCCATGTGGAAGAAGGGCTCAGGTATAGAACCGGAGCCATTGACTTTCAGGGCGACCTGCTGGTCAGCAATGAGGAATTGGAAGATATCATTGCCCTGGACGAGCTGGCCCGCGATGATGAGTATTTTGACCGTTCAGTCATGCGTCAGGACATGCTTGACCTTGCTGATTTTTATGCTGACTTCGGATATGCCTTTGCTGATACTGATGTGGATATGGATATTGATGAAGATGAAAATTTGGTCAATGTTTCTTATGTGCTGGATAAGGGGGAAAAGATATACATCAACCGGGTTGAGATAGAGGGGAATCTCAAAACCAGGGATAATGTCATTCGCAGGGAAATGAGGCTGGCAGACGGTGATCTGTTCAGCGGCTCGGATCTGCGCAGGTCCAATGAAAGACTGGAGCGGCTGGATTATTTTGAAACAGTGGAAATAGAGCCCGTGCCCACAGAGGAAGATGATGAAATCGATCTGATGGTCAGGGTTGAAGAAGAGCCTACCGGAGTCCTGTCAGCCGGGGCAGGCTATTCTTCCTATGATAAGTTGTTCTTCACCGGCATGGTTCAGCAGCGCAATCTTTTTGGCAAGGGTTATACTCTGGGATTCAAAGGCTCTTTTGGCAGCAGGACCACAGAATTTGATCTGAGTTTCTGGGACCCTTACTTCAGGGACAGCAATCTTGGACTGGGCGCGGACCTGTACTGGATTGATGATGAATACTTTAATTATGATAAGAAGACCAGGGGAGGCCGGGTCCGGTTTTCCTATCCGCTGGGAGAGTACAGTACTCTTTACTGGAATTACCGTCTTGATAAATATACCATCAGCAATATCGATAATGACGCTCACCGGGACATCAAAGAGCTGGAGGGGGACAACTGGTCCAGTGCCCTGTATGTGGCCGCCACCAGAGACACCACCAACCGGCGCACCAATCCATCCAGGGGAACCATAAATACCTTGTCCCTGGAATATTCCGGGTCATTTCTGGGTGGAGATGATAACTTTGTCAAGACAGTGTTCCGCTCAGACTACTATCGTCCATTATTCTGGGAGACTATTTTCCACTGGCGTGGTCAAGCGGGCTATATAGGGGAAAATACCAGCAAGGATATCCCTAATTTTGAGCTTTTCGCGCTGGGCGGAATCAACAGTATCCGGGGCTATCCAACCCGGGAAGTGGCTCCCCGGTATGAAGACGATGATGAGATAAAAGGCGGGGACAAAGAGTTTTTTACCAATTTTGAACTCATATTTCCCATTAACAGGGATATCGGTCTCATGGGACTGGTCTTTTTTGATGCCGGAAACGTCTGGGATCAGGGTGAAAAGATTGATTTTGATCTGTATAAAAGCATCGGCACTGGAATCAGATGGTACTCACCCCTTGGCCCCATCCGGGTGGAATACGGATATGGTCTGGACAAGCTGGACAATAAAAACCAGAGCAAAGTTGAATTCAGCGTGGGCCATATCTTTTAAGTATAAGTTTTTATTTCTATATGTCTGGGCTGATTAGTCTGTGATTCAGGACATCCGGCCTGGATCGTTTGAGGTTCAAGTGGTGTATTTTAAACTAAATGTTTACCGTAAATAATAATCAGGGAGAATAAAATGAAAAAATGTGTATTGTTTTTACTGGCGTTTATTATATTTTCAGGCACTGCCCTGGCAGAGAATAAAATGGCCTATGTCGAGGTGCAAAGAGTGCTGGAAACTTCAGATCCAGGCAAAAAAGCCATGGGCGAACTGACCCAGAAATTTGAAGAAATGCGCGAGGAACTGGACCGGGAAAGAACTAATCTGGAAGAAATGCGCGAAGAAATGCAGAAACAGGCCCTGGTTCTCAGTCAGGACGCGCAAGAGGACCTGGAGCAGGAACTGCGCACCAAAGTAAGAGAGTTTCAGGAAATGCTTCAGGCCTACCAGAGCAGAATGCAGCAGGAAGAGCAGGAAGTTTCCGAACCCATAATCGATGTTCTTTTTGATGTTATAAACAAATACGGGGAAGAAAAGGACTATACAATCATCTTTGACGCCCAGGGCAGTGGGGTAATTTACGCGGATGAAGCCTTGAACATTACTGAAGTTATTATTGAGAGGCTGAACAAAGCCTGGGAAGAAAAGGACGAAAACTAGGTCCTGGTCTTTATTGTTAACCTTTAGAATTACTGTCACCGAGAGATAAATGCTGCTTTCAGAACTGGCATCAAAGCTTAACCTCAGGTTTACCGGGGAAGATTTCAGGATTGAAGGAATAAACACCCTGCAGGACGCGGGGCCTGACCAGATATCTTTTCTGGCTAATGCCAAATACGCCCCGCTGCTGGAACAAACCAGGGCGGGCGCGGTGATTGTAGATGAAGATCATGCCCCCAGGGTTTCCAGGGCTCTAATCAGCCCAAATCCTTATCTCGACTTTGCCAGGACGGTTAAGCTCTTTGAACAGCCCCAGGGCCTTTTCAAGGACCATGCCGGTGAGGCCTTTGTCCAGGAATCAGCCCGTATTGATCCAACAGCGGTAATACACCCCATGGCTTTTATCGGGCACGGCGTTTCCATAGGGCCTAATACCCGCATCTTTCCTTTTGTATATATCGGGGAGAACACCAGTGTGGGCGCGGATTGCCTGATTTATCCCAATGTCAGTGTCATGTCCGGGTCCAAAGTAGGAGACCGGGTGGTTATTCATCCCGGAGCAGTTATAGGATCGGACGGGTTCGGCTTTGTTCAGGACGGGGCAGCAAGGAAAAAAATACCTCAGGTGGGCGGGGTGATTATTGAAGACGATGTAGAAATTGGCGCAGGTACCACCATTGACCGGGCTACCCTGGGCAAGACGGTTATTGGCAGAGGGACCAAGGTCGATAACCTGGTCCAGATTGCTCATAATGTTCAGATAGGCGAAAACAGCGTGATTGTCTCCCAGGTAGGCATATCAGGAAGTTCAAAGCTTGGCAGAAATGTCATCCTGGGCGGGCAGGTCGGCGTTGCCGGACACATAGAAATCGGCGACAACGTCAGAGTGGCAGCCAAGTCAGGCGTAGGCAAGGCCATACCGGCCAACAGGGACTTTGGCGGGATTCCGGCAATGGACCACTCCATATTTCTAAAAAACGCGGTATTAATGCCAAGGCTTCCCCAGATGTTCAAGCGAATCAAAAAACTGGAGAAAGAATTGAAATATATGCAGGAAAATCTAATTCAGGGAGAAGACAAGTGAAACCTCCAATCCAGGGAGAGATTGTCAGCAAGGACATTCTGGACCTGCTGCCTCACAGATATCCATTTCTGCTGGTGGACAGGGTCCTGGAATTTGAACCTTTCAAATATATCAAGGCTGTAAAAAATATTACCCTGAATGAACCTCATTTTCAGGGGCACTTTCCCATGTATCCGGTCATGCCTGGGGTCCTTATCCTTGAATCCATGGCCCAGACCGGCGGAGTCATGGTTATCAAGAGTATAAATGAAAAAATGGAAGGCAAGATATTTCTGTTTGCCGGGCTGGATAAAGTCCGCTTTCGCAAGCCTGTTTTTCCCGGAGATCAGATGATTATAAATGTGGAATATGGACGCCATAAAATGAATTTATGGAAAATGGAAGCCCAGGCCCTGGTTGACGGCAGCGTGGCGGCGCAGGGTGTTTTTTCAGCGGCGATTGTGGACAGGGAAGATCAGTAGTGGCTACCATAATCCATCCAACCGCGATAATCGATGAGCAATGCGAACTGGGGACCGATGTTGTCATAGGGCCGTATACTATTGTTGAGGGCAATACCCGGCTTGGTGACGGAACCAGGGTTGATGCTTTTGCCCAGATTAAAAATTATACTGAACTTGGCCGGAATAATCATATTTATTCTTATGCCTGCATCGGAGAGGCCCCCCAGGATATAAAGTACAAGGGTGAGGAAACCTGGCTGAAGCTTGGAGACAACAATAAAGTCAGGGAATACGCCACCCTTAACCGGGGGACCTCTGACGGCAAAGGAGTGACGCGAATCGGTTCCAACTGTTTTTTAATGGCCTATACCCATGTTGCTCATGACTGTGAACTGGCAGACAATGTGATCATGGCCAACAACGCTACTCTGGCCGGTCATGTAAAGATCGGCAGAAATTCAGTGGTGGGAGGTCTTTGCGCTGTGCATCAGTTTGTGCACATCGGAGAGTACGCCTTTATCGGAGGCAAAAGCGGCGTGGCCCAGGATGTGCCTCCCTACATGCTGGCAGCAGGAGAACGGGCCAGACTTTACAGCCCAAATCTGATCGGCATGCGCAGGGCCGGATTTGACCGCAAAGAAGTGGCAGCCGTTAAAAAGGCTTTTCACGCCATCTGGGGAAGCAGCCTCAGCAGAGAAGAGGGCATGAAAAAGGCTCAAGAGGAATGGGGAAATTTTGATACAGTGAAAAAGCTGCTGAGTTTTATCAAGTCCAGCGTCCGCGGGGTGGTTTCGCCTGATCGTTCAGCAAAGAAGCATGACTCAGAATAGAATACTGGGCCTGGTAGCCGGTGGCGGGCAGTTCCCCTTGCTGGTGGCACGCGGAGCTAGAAAACAGGGATATTCTGTGGCAGCAGTTGCCTTTGACAGGGAAACCTCCCCGGAAGTAAGTGACTGTGTGGACAGGGTGTTGTGGATAAAGCTGGGTCAGCTTGGCAGGATGATTAATTTTCTGCAGAAGGAACAGGTCCAGGAAGTGGTTTTTGCCGGCCCCATTAATAAGCCGGGAGCATTTAATATCCGTCCGGACCTGCGGGCCATAAAACTTCTTCTGAGCCTGAAAAGCCGCAATGACAACTCGCTTCTTTCTGCTGTGGCCCGTGAGATGAGCGCGGAAAATTTCAAAATTGTTTCAGCCCTTAAATTTGTTCCTGACCTGGTATCGCCTGCAGGCTGCATTACCAGGCGCAAGCCCACTTCCGCAGAAATGGAAGACATTATTTTTGGATGGCCTTTAATCAAGAAAATAGGGGCTATGGATATCGGCCAGTGCATGGTGGTCAAAGAACGGGTAGTGGTAGCGGTGGAGGCTATAGAAGGAACAGATGAGACCATTTTAAGGGGCGGAAAGCTGGCTGGAAAAAACTTTACAGTAATCAAAACTTTTAAGCCGGGGCAGGACAGCCGCATTGATCTGCCGGCTCTGGGCCTTGGAACTGTGGAAGCAATGACCCGGGCCAATGCTTCCTGCCTGGCTTATGAAGCAGGGTCCAGTCTTTTTTTTGATATTGACCAGGCTGTCAGGCTGGCTGACAAAAATAAGATTGCCATGATAGGCATTGACTCGCAAAATATGAAGGAAAATCAGCCCCGGGAATAACCAGGCCGCCTCATTCTTCAGATATCTTTCTGCTGGAGGCCTGCATAAGGACTCTTTTGGTCCAGAACTGACATTTTTTTAATTCTTCTCTGAGCTCGCCAAGTTCTTTGTGCATCCGCTGTTCAGTAGTATTCTGCCTTTCATTTATTGCCTGAAGCTCATCTTCTACCGCGCGCAGTCTCTTATCCACGCCGGGATCAGTCCTGTTCATGTCCTTTTGTTTCTGCCAGATAATGCCCAGGGCTTTTTTCATCCTGGCGCAACCGGCTCTTACCTCGAGTAAATCCTGCTTAAAGCCATGCTCCAGTCTCAGGGCTTCGGCCATTTTTTCCAGAGCTCCAGCCTGACTGGAAAGAATGTCCTGAAAGAAGTAAGAGTCCGGAACAGGATACTTATCCGTCTGGGAGGAAGCAGGGTTCTGGTATTCCTGATATATTGACGGATTCTGGGAAAACTGCCCGGCCAGCCCGGCTTCAATCTCGCTGGAAGATAAATTCTGATTCAGACCCTGGACAATTGCTTCAAAAATATCCATGGCTTCCGGCTTGAATCTTTTCTTTCTGCCGCTTCCAACTGAAGGCAGGTATTTTTCAAATTTATCCCTGTAATAGCGGACATTGCTTTCAGGCAGATCAAGTCTGCGCGCAATTTCCCTGATAGTCAGTAAGTTCTCGGACATATGATCCTGCCTGCTCAGCAAAAGAAAAGAGTGGTGTACAATGCCGGCCTTTACTTGCCTAAAAATTTGATTACATATATGAGTAATTATTCCTGAATCCGCGAAAGCAGGTTCCTGAATTTGTCAACAGGGCCGCAAAAACTCGCTTCAAAGCGGCCTGAATCAAATTCAAGGCCTTGCCCGTGATGAGGTTTTGCTGAAGAACCTTGTTTATTTTCTAAATCAACTTAAGAAGGTTAAAGGATTTTGATTCAGGCCGCCTAAGTCGCTCAGACAGTTTGCGGCTCTGTTGTCAAACCCGGAAACCCGCATATGCAGTGAGTTTGAAAACACCAGCAGCACTGATTAAGGATTGTTGCTGACAGCCGGGATTCTCCTGATTGCTGACTTTTTATATTTATAACAAAGACCATCTCAAAAATCTATGCCGGAATTTTAAAGAATATTATCCGGGCAGGAGGTTTATCCATGCAGCCTCTTTACAGCGTGAACGCTCTCCAGTCATTTGCCAGGTCCCAGGACCTGACGGCCCACAACGTGGCCAATATCAATACTGATGAATACAAGTCCAAACGCCTGGATCTGGAAACCGGTCCAGAGGGCAGAGGGGTGCGTCCGGCACAGGTTGTTGAGGATCCGACACCCGGACCCGTGGTTCAGACTCAGCAGCCGGTGGAAAATGAAGAGGGGAGGGTGGAACAAAAAGAAGTTAGAGTGGAAGGCAGCAACACAGATCTTGCCAGAGAAATTACCCAGATGATTGCTGATGAAAGAGCAATGGAAGCCAATGCGCAAGTAGTGCGCACGCATGATCATATGGCCGGAACTATTATTGATATACTGGTCTGAGCGCTATCCTTCAAATAATTTGCATTATTCTTAAATGATATTTTAATTGCAGGTCTGGAAAGATTGTTATATGTTTTGAAAAACATAATTCAACGAGGAGGATGTTATGGCCAGACTTATTCGCGTTAACACCAGAAGTAAAAAAATAACTGAAGAGGATCTGGCAGGTGACTATGCCGGACTTGGCGGCAGAGGACTCACGTCGCGTGTTGTTCGCAAGGAAGTTCCTCCCACCTGTCATCCCCTGAGCGCCCAAAATAAACTGGTGGTGGCCGCAGGTCTTTTAACCGGTACTACTGCTGCTAATACCGGCAGGATTTCAGTCGGCGGAAAATCTCCTCTGACCGGGACCATCAAGGAGTCAAATGCTGGAGGGACCCTGTCTCAAAAGCTGGCCAGGCTTGATATCATGGGACTGATACTTGAGGATAAGCCCCAGAAGACAGCTTCGTTTCAGACTTTGTTCATAAATAAGGACGGCGCGCAACTGATGGACATTCCCGAGATTGTCGGCCTTGGAACATATGAGGCTTCTGCCAGACTGTTTGACAGGTTCGGTTCCAAAGCAGGTGTCATGGTCATAGGACCAGCCGGAGAAAACAGCCGTCTGGCATCATCCATCCAGTTTACTGATCCCAGGGGAAATCCCAGCCGGGCTGCGGGAAGAGGCGGACTTGGCGCCCTTATGGGTTCCAAAAAAATAAAGGCTATTGTGATTGATTCAGAAGAAGCCAGAGCTCCGGAAGCCGCTGATCCGGAAGCGTTTAAAGCCGCGGCCAAAAGATGGGCTGAAATACTGACCACCCACCCGGTCACCGGACAGGGACTCCCGTCGTACGGAACTTCCATTCTGGTTAATATTATCAACGAAGCCGGGACATTTCCCACCAAGAATTTTCGTGAAGGACGCTTTGACAAGGCAGCGGATATCAGCGGGGAAAAAATGGTCGAACTCATAAACCAGAGAAAAGGAGTAGCCAGGGAAGGCTGCCACGCAGGATGTGTTATCCAGTGTTCTCAAAGTTATTGTGACCAAAACGGTGAATACCTTACTTCCGGTTTTGAATATGAAACCGTATGGGCGTTTGGAGCCAATCTGCTGATCAGCGACATTGACCACATAGCCATGCTGGACAGGCTTTGCGACGATCTGGGTCTGGATACCATTGAGACCGGAACCACCCTGGCAATGACCATGGAGGCGGGACTGATTCCCTGGGGGGATGGCCAGGCCGCCATTGACCTGCTTAAAAAGGTTTATTCGCCCAAGGATTACCTGGGAGCGATTATCGGCAACGGGACTTCTTTTACCGCCGAAGCCTTTGGTGTGGACAGGGTGCCTGTGGTCAAAAAGCAGTCGCTGCCGGCCTATGATCCCAGAGCAACCAAGGGGGTGGGGGTCACTTATGCCACAAACCCCATGGGTGCTGACCATACAGCCGGATACGCTGTGTGTCAGAATATCCTCAAGGTTGGAGGTGATATTGATCCTCTGGGCAAGGAAGGCAATATCGAGGTGTCCAAGAATCTGCAGATTGCCACGGCAGCGGTTGATGCCACAGGATTCTGTCTGTTTGTGGCCTTTGCTGTTCTGGACACTGAAGATGCCCTGGACACCATAGCCAGGCTTATCAGTTCCAGATTCGGCATAAGTTTTACAGCCGATGATATTGGCAAGACCGGTATTGAAATTTTAAAAGACGAATTCACCTTTAACCGTGATGCCGGGTTTACCAAGGCACATGATCAATTGCCGGACTTCTTCAGCAATGAAGAACTTCCGCCCCATAAAGTCAAGTGGGATTTCACCGCTGAAGAACTGCAAAAGGCAAAAGTAGAAATATAGCCATAAGCCTCCTGTCAGACCGGGCGCGAATAATTATCCGTGCCCGGTCACTGATTTTCAGACGTAAATAAGTTTATAAAATGAAGATTCAAGTTGCCTGTTTTGCCACTCTTTCCCAGTACGCCCCAGAAGATGGATATCTGGAAGTCAGCCAGGGGACCACTCCGGAGGATATTCTTGACCTGCTGGGGATTCCGCGCCAAGAAGTAAAGGTTATTTTTGTCAATGGTCAAAATGCCGGACTGCAGACTCTTCTGCAAGACAATGACCGGGTGGGGATCTTCCCGGCAATAGGAGGCGGATGATCTTTTGGAGTATTTATCCTTTATCAATGAGCTGAAAAAAAAATCCCGGCCTCATAAAAAGCATCCCTTTTCATTGATTTCCAGCTCCAGACTTCTTGGGCTGGCTTCCCTGCACAATATTACGAGTTTCCAGGCGCAATCCCTGGCCCTGCGAAACAATGTCCTGCCTGAAAGATATTTGAGAAATTTCACATCCCTGGATATCCACGATCAGACCGGATTGGCCGAATCCAGCATACTGCTGGTGGGCCTTGGAGGGCTTGGGGGATACGTCCTTGAGATCCTGGCCAGATCAGGAGTGGGAACTTTTATCCTGGCAGACGGGGACCGGTTCGAGGAAAGCAATCTCAACCGTCAGATTTTAGGGACTGTTGACACCCTTGAAAAATTTAAAGTACAAGCTGCCTACGACAGGCTTCAAAGCATTAATCCTTTTTGCCGGGCCCGGATCATTCCTGATTTTCTGGCCAGAAAGGACCTCCCGGAACTGATGCTGGAGGTTGATCTGGTTGTGGACGCCCTGGGAGGCATTGAATTCAGGCCTGTACTTCTTGAGGAAACCGCCAGAGCCGGTCTTCCTCTAGTTACAGGGTTTGTGGCTGGAAAAACCGGTCTGGTCTCTGTGATATGCCCTGGAGATCAGGATCCTTGTGTTTTCTGGGAAGGAAAAAACGAGGAGGGGGCTGAGAACAGGCTTGGGAATATGGCTTCCGTGGTCAGCCTGATCGCGTCGGTACAGGGGGCTGAGGTTATTAATCTGCTGACAGGAAAACAGTCCAGACTTCAAGGTAAAGTCCTCCTGGCTGATTTTGAGAACTTGACCTTTGAATTGCTTGGATTGTAAAAAGAAAAAATATCATCAGGAGCACCATGACCACAATAAATAAGACAGAAACCATAGTCCTGGCTTCCAGAAATAAAGGTAAAATCAGGGAGATAAATCAGATTCTTGATTCAGCTCTGCCAGGCATTGAAGTAAAAGGACTGGATGAATTTCCGGAAATCGGCGATATTCCTGAAACAGGCTCAACCTTTGAAGAGAATGCCCTGATCAAAGCCAGGACGGTATTTGAGAACACAGGCCGCACAGCCATAGCAGACGATTCCGGTCTGGTGGTCCCGGCTCTTGGAGGTGCTCCTGGAGTTTATTCGGCCAGGTATGCCGGAGAAAAAGCAACTGATCAGCAGAACAATGATAAATTGTTAAGAGAAATGCAAAATTTGAAAGGCAATGACCGAAAAGCGGTCTTTGTCTGTGTTATGGCCGCAATTTCCAGTGATGGCAGGGAACTCCTGGTGCGCGGGGAATGGCCCGGCATCATTGCTTTTGAACCGGACGGGGATAAAGGTTTCGGATATGATCCTCTGTTTTTTGATCCTGTGCTTCAACTCAGATCCGCCCAGATGAGTCCTGATCAGAAAAACAGCCGCAGCCACAGAGGCAAAGCCCTGGCACAACTTGCTGAAAAATGGGAAGATTTCATGAGCGGCAAGGGCAAACCTGCCTGACGCTTATAATTAAACCTGAACCCGGAAACCGCATAAGCAATAAGTTCAAAAATGCCATTTTCACGGATTCAGGGTTAAAGACTTAGCCAAATAATAATTCTGCGGAGTAAAAAATATGTGTGGAATCATTGGATATGCAGGGCACAGGCCCGCAGTACCGGTACTGATTCAGGGACTGAAAAGTCTTGAATACCGGGGATACGATTCAGCGGGCCTGGCCTTTGAACATATGAACAGGCTGCATCTTTTCAGGGCGTCAGGCAAGCTGGAGGCCCTGGAGGCCAAACTTGACTCTGGCCGTGTGCTTCAGGCCACCTCAGGCATCGGACATACCCGCTGGGCTACCCATGGACTGCCCAATGAAGTCAATGCTCATCCCCACCTGGATATCACCTCTGATCTGGCTCTGGTCCACAACGGTATCATTGAAAATTTTCAGGAGTTGAAGGCCAAACTGGCTGGATGCGGTTGTACCTTCCGTTCTGAGACAGATACTGAAGTGCTGGTCTGTCTTATTTCCCAGGCCATGAAGGAAACCGGATCCATCCGGAGGGCTATCTCCCGGGCTTTAAATCTTGTTGAAGGTTCATATGCCTTTGCCCTTATTTCCAAAGATCATCCCGGAACTATCTGGGCGGCGCGTCAATCCAGTCCTTTAATTTTCGGAACGGGTACAGGGGAAAATTTTATTGCTTCCGATATCCCCGCTTTTCTTCCTTTTACCAGGGATGTAATATTCCTGGAGGATAATGAGCTGGTTGAAATGACTTCCAGGGAATGGGCTGTTTATGAGGCTGATACGCTAAGTCCCATTTCCAAGAACGTCCAGACTGTGTCCTGGGATGTTCAGGCTGCCCGCAAGGGCGGTTATAAGCATTTTATGCTTAAAGAAATCTTTGAACAGCCACAGGTGATAAGGGATTGCCTGGCCGGCAGGATAGAGCGCAAGACCGGTAAAATCAATCTTCCTGAAATTGAAAGTCTTGGAGTTCCCAGGAGGCTTCATATCATTGCCTGTGGTACATCCTATCACGCCGGGCTGTGGGGGAAATATCTTCTGGAAAGCCTGGCAGGGATTCCAGTGGATGTGGAAATTGCTTCAGAATTCAGATATAAGCCCCTGGTTTCGGAAGAAGACAAGGTTTATCTGACCATCAGCCAGTCCGGAGAAACCGCGGACACCCTGGCAGCCCTGGACCTGGTAAAAAGCCGGGGGTTTCCTGTTCTGGGACTGTGTAATGTGGTGGGCTCCGGTATAGCCAGGCAGTCGGATCACGTAATCTTTACCCAGGCAGGCCCTGAGATAAGTGTGGCTTCCACCAAGGCCATGTGCAGCCAGCTGGTGCTGATTTTTCTGTTGTCTTTATACTGGGCCCGGCAAAGGAATATGCTTAATGCCGGTGATATTGAAAACGCGGTTGCCCGCTTTGACGCCCTGCCGGATATCCTGGAGCGGGAACTGCCCGGCATGCGTCAGAGGGCAGCCTCAATCTGCAGAGAATATTCTTCTGTCAGGAGCTTTTTCTTCCTGGGGAGGGGCATTTATTATCCCCTTGCTCTGGAAGGGGCTTTGAAGCTCAAGGAGATATCCTATATACATGCTGAAGGATACGCCGCAGGCGAACTCAAGCACGGTCCCATTGCCCTTATTGACCCTGATTTTCCCACTCTGGCCATTGCTCTGGATGATCCTCTTCTGGGAAAAATCAAATCCAATCTTAAGGAGATTCAATCCAGGAAAGGCAAGATCATTGCCCTGACCCATGAAGAAACCAGCCTGGATATAGACGATGAATGGATAATTCCTCAAACCTGGGGGCCTTTGAATTCTTTTTTTGTTCTGCCTGCCCTGCAGCTTTTTGCGTATGAAACAGCGGTTTATCTGGGTAAGGATGTTGACCAGCCCAGGAATCTGGCCAAAAGCGTCACAGTAGAGTGAAGATGATAAAAAAAACAGTACAGCTGATCCTTATAGTATTTTTTATGGCAGCGGGCGTCCCAAACCTGGTGATGTCTTCTGATTATCAGAAAGGGATAGGGCAGTTCAATTCGCTGGTGAAGGACCAGAACAGGGCTCAATACCGTTCCCACTGGCTGGACATCGCAGACATGTTTGAGCAGTCTTATGAGGCGGATCCCAAGGGACCCAACGCAGTCAAGTCCCTGTTTTATTTGGGAAGAACCTATGAAGAACTGGGTAAAAGGTCTTATCTTGAATCTGATTTTGAAAAAGCTGAAAATTATTATGACCAGGTTGTCAGGGATTTTCCCTCTCATTCCTGGGCTGACGACGCCCAGTTCAGGAAAGCGGGTATATACCTTAATGAACATGAGGATTCCGCCCAGGCATATATTGAATACCTGAGGGTGGTCTATAACTTTCCCAAAGGGGACAAGAGAGCCGAGGCCAAAGAAATACTCAAAGAGCTGGACCAGGCCAACCTGGAAAAAATCAACAAGGAGGATAATGATTTTTCCCGGACTGGAGCTGAGAAAGCCGGAGAGATCCCGGATGAGTCTGCTGCGGTAATTGAAGATCTTCAGGAAACCCCCCTTGCCTTGTCTTCGTCTTTGCCGGCTGAAGAAGGCGGACAGGCTTCGTCTTCAAGCGGTGCCCGTCTGGAAAGGATCCGGCACTGGAGCAATGATGAATATACCAGGGTGGTGCTGGATCTTGATTCCCCGGCGGATTATTTTCATAAGCTGCTAAAGCCCGATCCTGAGCTTGGCACGCCTCACCGTCTTTTTATTGACCTTGAACAGACCAGGGTATCCAAGGATACCCATGCTGAGGAAAATGTGGCCGACGGGATACTTAGACGAATTCGCTCCGCCCAGTTCAGTAAGGATAAGTCAAGGGTAGTCCTGGATATTCAGGATCTGGATGATTTCAAGGTTTTTGCCCTGGAAAATCCTTTCCGGGTGGTGGTGGATGTTTTTGCGCCGGAAAAGAAAAGATCCTTAAAGGCGGTGTCTGGAGAAAGTGTTCCCCGGGTAGATCTTGATTCCGGAAATAAGGATGTCACAGCACAGAGTCTGGTAGAGCAGCTGGGTCTTAAGGTCCGGACCATAATGATTGATCCGGGGCATGGAGGAAAGGATCCCGGGGCCGTCTATAAGAATGTTCTGGAAAAAGATATTGTGCTGCCCATGTCTAAAATCCTGGGCAGAATGCTTGAGGAAAAGGGGTTCGAGGTCCTCTATACCAGGACAACCGATGTTTTCGTGCCTCTGGAAGAGCGTACAGCCATGGCCAATTCCAAAAACGTGGATCTGTTTATTTCTCTGCACGCCAATGCTCATCGAAATCGCAACGTAAGAGGGCTGGAAGTATATTATCTGAATTTTGCCCAGACCAAGGACGCCATGCGCGTGGCAGCCAGGGAAAACGCTGTTTCCACCCAGAAAATATCAGATCTTCAGTATATCTTGACCGATCTCATGCTCAGTTCCAAGATTAATGAATCCCGCGACCTTGCCAATAAAATACATAAAATCACCTTTGACCATGTCCGTTCCCGGTACTCAGGGATAAAGGACAACGGCGTACGCCAGGCTCCGTTTTATGTGCTCATGGGCGCGAGGATGCCGGCTATTCTGGTGGAGACGGGCTATATGACCAATGAACAGGATCTGAAATTCTTGAGGTCCGATGACTTTTTGAACCAGGTAGCTGGCGGGCTTACCCAGGGAGTGCTGGCTTATAAGGACAAAATCGAGCAGTTTGCCAGACTTGAATAAACTAAGGGAACTTTTGAGTATTCAACTGTATATGTGTTGACATTTAATCTCTGATCTGAAAGAGGTAATTATCTTAATCTGTTAGCGTGCGGCAAAAAAAATATGTCCAAATCATGGGTAGAATCAAAGTTTCCGGAATTTGTAAGAGACGTACTTCGTGACTTCTGTCTGGTAAGCCAGCGTTTATTTACCGAATTTTCCAGGTATGACCAAACCGGCCAGATAAGTTTTTCTTTCTTTAAGGACCTCCTGGGTGAAGAGATGAACAAAGGACAACTCTGGAGGCTTAAGGATACTTCTCACATCCTTTTTCGTTCCCAGGCACGTCCTGACCGTCTGGGCCTTTATCTGGACTGGAGCATTGGATATATTTTTCATGAATGCATGAAGCTAAGAGAGGATTCGTATCAGCAGGAAAACTATCGTCCCTGGTTTGAGATGATGCATGGCCAGACCAATCTTCCTCCTGAGGAAAGACTTATCAGTAAGGAGCTTTTTACAGTGCTGGAACAGACAAGCGAAAGCATTGAACGTGAAGTTTCCAGAGTCCGTTTTATTCTTTTCCACAGCAGAAGGCTTTTTGCCATGCTTCTTCCAAGTCAGCAGGATAATCCTCTGCTGGCCAGGTTTTTCTTTGCGCAGGAAGATCTGGTCCGTGAAGTATTCAAGTCATCTTATGATGAATTGATCCATGGTATTTACCAGGATCAGCCAGGCAAGATGTATGAGCTGGCAGCGCAAAGCCTGGAACTTGGGGGATGGACAAGAGAAGCAGAGCTGGCCCGGCAAAGACTTTAGCTTGACTTTTTCAGATTATTCTGACTATTATAGTTATGGAAAAATGCAATAATACCATTTTTAACTTTACAATGGAGGAAGGAATGAAACGCTTTTTGTTGTTCGCGCTTTTGTTGTTGGTAATGGCGAGCTTTGGTTGTGCAAAGCCGGTTACACCGGAGCCTGAACCCCCTCAGAAAGAGGCCAAAGTAGAACCACCAGAGCCGGCACCAGAGCCAGAGCCTACCGCACCGCCTCAGCCTACAGCCAGGGAAATTTATGAGAAAAACTATGCCCAGCTTTCAAACAGCCATACCGTGGTAAAAGGCGAATGCCTCTGGTGGATAGCAGAGTACAAACAGGTTTACAATGATCCTTTTATGTGGCCTTTGATTTACAAGGCCAACCGTGATCAGATAAATAATCCCGACCTTATTTATCCCAAACAGGTTCTTAAGATTCCCAGAGCTTATCAATTAGACGAAGTCAAGGAAAGCCGCAAATCAGCAGGAGCCCCCAAACCATATCTCCCGCCCAAGCAAGCCACTTTGCCTGCTGACATCAGGGCCGAACTTGGCTGGAGCTTTTAACAGATATTCTTCCCCGTTTTCAAGCCCCGGTCGCAAGGCCGGGGCTTTTTTTATCTGTCCTGTTTTTGATGCGCTCTGCGCCAAGCCTGCTCGGCGATATAAAATCCCATTAGTTTTCATGATAAAAGAGGAGGAATCATGTTTGTTTCATTATTTCATAAAAACCCTGCCAGACAAAAATATGAATTTGAAGAGGCGGACAGCCCTGAGCTTCTCAGGGAACTTTATCCCTACAATAAGATCTGCAGAGTGGCTTTTGATGACTCTTTTATCATGCCCAGGCCTCCGGAGGAGATATTTATAACTGACACCACGTTTCGCGATGGTCAGCAGGCCAGGCCCCCTTTTACAGCCAGGCAGATAGCTGATATTTTTGAGCTTATGCATAAGCTGGCCGGTCAATCAGGGCTGATTCGCCAGAGTGAGTTTTTTCTTTATTCTGATAAGGATAAGCGAGCGGTGCAGGCCTGTCTGGACCAGGGGCACAAGTATCCTGAGATCACCGGATGGATCAGGGCCAACCAGGATGATCTCAAGCTGGTTAAGGAAATGGGGCTTAAGGAAACAGGAATGTTGACCTCGGTATCCGACTATCACATATTTTTAAAACTGGGCAAGACCCGCCAGCAGGCGGCAGAAGACTATCTGAAACTGGTGGAGTCCGCTCTGGACTGGGATATAATCCCCAGGTGTCACTTTGAAGATATTACCAGGGCTGATATTTTCGGCTTTTGTGTTCCCCTGGCCCAGAAAATGATGGAGCTTTCCAGACAAAAAGGGCTGCCTGTCAAAATCAGGCTTTGCGACACCATGGGCTACGGAGTTCCTTACCCCGGGGCTTCGCTGCCCAGAAGCGTGGCCAGGATTGTGCGTACCTTTACCGATGAAGCCCAGGTGCCTTCAAAGTGGCTGGAATGGCATGGTCACAACGATTTTCACAAAAGTTTTGTTAACGCGGTAACAGCCTGGATTTACGGTTGTTCAGGAGTTAATTCCACTCTGTTCGGCTTTGGAGAACGTACCGGCAATACTCCTCTGGAAGCTTTGATTATTGAATATATCTCCCTGACAGGTGATGATGAGGCCGCCTATACCCCGGCCATAACCGAACTGGCCAGGTATTTTGAAAAACATCTTAATGTGCAGATTCCTCCCAATTATCCATTTGCAGGGCGGGACTTCAACGCCACCAGCGCCGGGATTCATGTTGACGGACTGCTTAAAAACGAAGAGATATATAATATTTTCAACACAAAACATATCCTGCACAGAGACGTGCCCATTATTATTACTGATAAGTCCGGCCGGGCAGGTATTGCTTACTGGATTAATCATAACCTGAACCTGTCCGAAGACCAGAAACTGGATAAACGCCACCCCGCGGTTAAAAAGATATATGAAAAGATTATGCGTTCTTATGCCAAGGGCAGGACAACTAATTATTCTCACGAGGAGATGCAGAAGCTTGTGCGCAGATATCTGCCTGATATGTTTCTGTCATCATTTGACCAGCTCAGGAATCTTGCGCACAGTGTACTGAAAAATATCATGCAAGAACTTGCTTCCGATCCCGCATTGACCACCATGGACAAGAAGGAGATTGAGCTTGCAATTAATGTGTTCCTGAGTGAATATCCATTTATTCAGTATATGTATGTAACCGACATAAACGGCAACCTGCTGACCTGGAATGTCAGCGATATTGGAGACATTCCCAAATATCGCAAGGTCCCGGAAAACGCGGACCTCTCGGACCGGGAATGGTTTGTCAAGCCGTTGAAAAACGGTAAAATGTATCTTACTGATTTCTATAAGTCGTTTTTTACCGGCAAGCTCTGCTTAACGGCTTCTATTCCGATTTTTACCAGTGAAGATGAGATAATAGGCATTCTTGGCGCTGATATCCGTTTTGATGAGCTTGTTAAGATTCAGGAAGGGCTGGCAGAAGATCAGGAGTTATTTCAGGATTATTAACGGCTTACTTCTGTAAGTCAGTGGCAGAAAGTCAGGATGTTGTAGCAGAAAGTATCATTCTTAAATCAGGAGGAATTTATGTGGAAAAAGTTTATTCTGCTGGCTGTAGCCCTGTGTTTTATTGCTGGTTGCTCCAGCATGAGGCAAGAGCCTGAAGAAGATACTGTGTACGAACCTGTTGAACAGGTCCCTGAAGATGAAGCAGCAAATCAAAAGTATTATGATTTTGATGACATACCTGTCCCCAACGAGATGAAGATTAATCCCAAAGGCTCCATACTTTTCGAGTCCCAGGATCTCAGGTCCGGAATGCTTTCTTTTTCCGGCCGGGTCGACAGCGAATCTCTTTTTGATTATTTTCAGGCAACCATGCCTGATGAAGGGTGGAGGCTCATCAGTTATATCAAGTACGGTACTTATATTCTTACTTTTGATAAGCCTGAAAAATTATGCATTGTGCGCATCATTGAAAAATCGTTCAGTTCAGAACTGCAGATGTGGATTTCACCCAAGTTATCCGGATCCGAGTAATTATTATGATAGAGATCTTGTCATTGACACTGGTTAAATAAATGCTCCCTGAACATTACCCCTTATTCAATCTTTTCTCCGGAAAAAGAGTTCACCTGGGGCTGACCGGGAGCATTGCCGCCTATAAAGCTGTAGAACTTCTCCGGCTTTTGCAAAAGTCATCCGTGGACTGCGGAGCAACTTTGACCCGGTCAGCCCGGGATTTTGTGGGTCCTCTGACCCTGAGCGGCCTGGGCGCGGACCCTGTTTATTGGGGCAGGGGGTCTGATCTTCAGGATCCCTATGCTCATCTGGCCCCGGCCCGGTCCGCCCATACACTGGTAATTGTCCCGGCCTCGGCCAATATTATAGCCAAGGCAGCCCATGGTCTGGCTGATGACATGCTGTCCACCCAGATTGTGGCCTCTGGTGCTCCGGTGTTTTTCTGTCCTTCCATGAATCCGGCCATGTGGGAAAATCAGGCCACCCGGGATAATGTTAAACTGCTGCAGTCACGCGGGCATGTGATTGTTGAACCACATGAAGGTGTGGTGGCCTGCAAAGATATGGGCACGGGTCGTCTGGCCCCTGTGCCTGAAATTTATTATCATATTCTAAGGTCTCTTTCTCCCAAGGACCTGTCCGGCAAAAAAGTTCTGGTTACAGCTGGTCCTACCCATGAATATTTTGATCTGGTCCGCTACTTTGGCAATCCTTCGTCAGGGCGCATGGGCCTGGCCATTGCCCTGGCCTGCTGGCTCCGGGGGGCAGGGGTCTGTTTTGTGCATGGTCCCATGGCGTCTGTATTCAGTCTGCCGGGTTTTGAACCTATGCCCGTGACCAGTGCCAGAGAAATGCTGAGCGCCTGTCAAGCTGTCTGGGATGATTGTGACGCGGGTTTTTTCAGTGCCGCTGTTTCGGATTTTGCTCCTGCGTCCTGCAGCCGGTCCAAATTTAAAAAAGATGATCTAAGGTCCATGAGTGTGGAGATGAATGCAAATCCGGATGTTCTGGCCACACTTTCCTCCAGGAAAACCAGCAGCCAGATAGTAGCAGGATTTGCCGCGGAAGCAGTGGAAATGGAAACAAATGCCAGGTTGAAGCTTGAGCGCAAAAATCTGGACATGATCATTGCCAACCAGGTAAGGCCGGGGCATACACCTTTCGGCAGCATGGACAACCAGGTTATGGTCATGGACAAGAACGGCAGAACTGAGACCTGGCCCTGTCTGTCCAAGGCAGAGATTGCCTGGAGGCTCATCGATTGGATTTCCCTGATTTAAGTTTTTACCAATGGGTCCTGCGGGGTCGGGGAATCAAATACGTGCTTGCCGGGAAAACCGGGACGGAATGTCCCAAAGCTGCGCGCAAAGCGCAAAGAGCGGAAGCTGCCTACTCAGATATTCTCCCTGAAAAGACTGTTTCCCGTAAAACCGCTACCAGTTCAAAACCCGCCGCCGCAAGTCTGGGTATACCTCACCAATTGTTAAAGTATAACAGGCCCGCGTATTTTCTGTGTTCATATTACGACTTTCCCCTGGATATTGAGGAGGGCTTTACAAATCCCAGGTGTGACTTAATATCAAGAATATTTGCCAGCCTGCAATGGAATGAGCGCACATATACCTTCTGGCCGTTGTCTGTTTTGAATAACGATACTGTGGCTGCTGATGCTGACTTTTTTTTAAAAGGAATTGCTCTGATCAAACCGGTCTACATAATACTTTTTGGTTCCAGGGCCTTTAAAGCTGTTTTCAAGGACCGTGATTATACCTATGGACTTCACAGATATAATGAGCATCAGGTAATTGCCCTGCCGGAGTTTGATTCACTTATGCCGGATAATCGTTTATTAAAACAACTGGTCTGGGAGATTCTCAGAAAATACACTCCTGCCCGGTTTTAATTCGTTAACACGCTTCAGGTTGAAAAATGAAAGTTTATCAAATATTTTTGCTGGCCTCTGTGATTGTGCTGTTTGCCTGCGGCCTGTCAGCCCAAACCAGCCAGCATAAAATGTTGACTGTGGATCTCAGCGGGCCGGTCACGCCTGCTCAGGAAGAACTGCTGGCGGATGCCCTGACTGAAACACAAGAAAATGAATACATCAATTTGTTGATCCAGCTGGATACTCCAGGAGGACTGGCTGAATCCATGCGCAACATGGTTAAGTTGATACTTAATTCTGAAGTTCCTGTTACGGTATGGGTCACTCCGTCCGGGGCCAGGGCTGCTTCAGCAGGAGTGTTTCTGGTGGCGGCGGCTGATCTGGCGGTAATGAGTCCTCAGGCAACTATAGGCTCAGCTTCGCCGGTGGATGTATCAGGCAGCGCGCCGGATGAGACCATGTCTAAAAAGATTGTCAATGATCTTTTGAGTCTGATTAAATCCGTTGCCCGGGAAAGAGGCAGAAATGTTGAATGGTACGAGTCCGCTGTACTGGAAAGCGCCAATCTGGAATCCGGGGAAGCCCTGCAGGAGAAAGTGATTGATATTATTGCTTTATCCAGGGAGGATCTGCTTGCCCAGATGGGCAAAAGAGGGGTCCGGGTCCATGATGAAGAAATTTTCTTTTCTCCTGAGGAAGTTGAAATTGTGGATTTTGAACCGGGTCTCAAGTATAAGATCCTGTCCTGGCTGCTGCACCCCCAGATAGCTTACCTGCTTTTTTTGGGTGGGCTGGCAGGACTTTTCTTTGAATTCTCCAATCCCGGGGCGATTTATCCAGGCGTTACCGGGACGTTCTGTCTGATACTGGGGTTGTATTCCCTGTCTGTCCTGCCCACTAATGTAGCCGGGATTCTGCTTCTGGTGCTGGGCTTTATATTAATAATAATTGAGGTCAACGTGCCTACGTTCGGCTTGCTAACCACAGCAGCTTTGGTTAGTTTCTTTTTTGGATCCCTGTTTTTGTTTGATCCCCAATATCCATATTTTCAGCTACCTGTTATGACAATTGTCCCCATCATAATTATACTGACTGCTGTCTTGCTCGCGCTGGCCTACCTTATCGGCAAATCCCAGATGGCTCCCACTGCCAGTGAGACAGGTATTCATGCCGACACAGTGGAGGTTATCCGCTGGGACGGAAAGGAAGGCAAAGTCAAGGTCAGGGGGGAAATCTGGAACGCCCGGTCTCCTGAGCCTTTGAATATAACGCGCGGCCAAAAAGTCAAAATAGACAGGATTGAGGGAATGGTCATATATATTAAGCCTTGACGGCTGTTTAAAACTAATGCTGCTTTTATACATTGTAACACACGTTTCAGGAGGATCTTATGCTTACCTACACCTTGCCGATTATTATACTGGTGGTATTGTTTCTGATGAATGCTATCAGGATTCTCAACGAGTACGAACGGGCAGTGGTCTTCCGTCTGGGAAGATTTTTAAGTGTTAAGGGACCGGGCCTTATCATTCTGATTCCGGTACTTGATAAGATGGTCCGGACTCAACTCAGGATTGTAACTCTGGATGTTCCTCATCAGGAAGTAATCACTCAGGACAATGTCAGTATCAAGGTCAGTGCAGTGGTATATTACCGGGTGGTTTCTCCTCAGGGGGCCATTCTTGAGGTTGAAGACTTTCATTACGCTACTTCTCAGCTTGCCCAGACCACTCTGAGAAGCGTATGCGGCGCAGCAGAACTTGATGAAATTCTGTCCCAGCGCGAAAAACTGAATACCAAAATTCAGTCCATACTTGATGAACAGACAGACGCGTGGGGAATCAAGGTGACTTCCGTGGAGATAAAGTATATTGACCTGCCCCAGGAAATGCAAAGAGCCATGGCCCGTCAGGCAGAAGCTGAAAGGGAAAGAAGGGCCAAGGTAATTGCCGCTGAAGGTGAATATCAGGCCGCGGCCAAACTTTCAGAAGCTGCCGCTATTATTGAAGATCATCCATCCGCTCTTCAGCTCAGGTATTTGCAGACCATGCTGCAGATGACTTCTCAGGCCAGCAATTCCACGGTTATTCCCATTCCCATAGATATGTACAATGTGTTGAAGAACGCTGTCAGCGGCCCTGAAAAGCCGGCTCCTGGAACAACACCGCCTTCTAAAGGCTAAATGACCATTTTGAGCAGGATGAAATGGTGCAGACATGGATTTCAGAATACTAAAGACTGAGCTTGAAAAAGTATATGTTGAAATAATTCAGAGCATTGACGCCAATGCCCTGCCTGACCCTGAAAAACTCAAGGAGTTTGTCCGGCTGGCCCGCACCCTGCCTATGCTGGCTGATGACGAATGGCTGGGTGAAGCTGAAGATTTTGCCCACCTGGCCACGCAGATTCTCCAGGCTGCCAGAAAGAACGACTTTAAAACAGTTGTGCAGCTTGCAGATTCCCTGGATGACGCTCAGAAGTTTTGTCATAAATCCTTCAGATAGTTTGCCGGCGGCAATAATATTTAAGCGTCCAGCGTAAGCCTTTATGGCTGCTGGACGCTTTTTTTTGCAGGCCAAATACTGGGCAGCAGGAAAATGAATTGCTGCCTGATAATTTGCATTTATACGGGGCAAAACATTGAAATTTGCGAGGCAGCCTGATAATGAGTCTTTTTTTGACCTGCTGCAGCACTATTACCAGGAGATATCCAGATGTTTTTGCCAATCATTATGGCTGGAGGTTCCGGAACCAGGCTCTGGCCCATGTCCAGAAAGCTGTATCCCAAGCAATACCTCCCTTTGAGCGGTGAAATGAGCATGCTGCAGGAAACCGTACAGCGCCTGAGTGGACTGCCTGCTCAAAAACCACTCCTGATCTGCAATGAAGAGCACCGCTTTCTGGCGGCTGAGCAGCTTCGCCAGCTTGATATGGAAGATGTGACCATACTTCTGGAGCCTGAAGGCAGAAACACAGCCCCGGCCATTGCCCTGGCCGCGCTGCAGGCCACCCGGAACGCGGAAGACCCGGTCCTGCTGATTCTGGCTGCGGACCATGTCATCACAGATGTCTCCGACTTTCATCAGAGTATATTAATGGCTCAGGTTCTGGCTGAGGATGGCTGGCTGACAGCATTCGGCATAGTCCCGTCCAGTGCTCAAACCGGGTACGGCTATATTCAAAGGGGCAAACCCCTGGGTGATTCCGGCTTTGCAGTCAAACAGTTTGTGGAGAAGCCGGATGCTCATACTGCAGGGAGATATCTCGCTTCTGGAGAATATTACTGGAACAGCGGTATGTTCATGTTTAAAGCCCGGACATATCTCAAGGAACTTGAGCGTTTTCAGCCTGAAATTCTGGATGCATGCACAGCAGCCATAAAGAACACGGCAAAGGACATGCATTTTCTCCGGGTGGACAAAAAGGCATTTATGGCCTGTCCCAGCGACTCCATAGACTACGCGGTCATGGAAAAGACTGACAAGGCTGCCATGGTGCCTCTGGATGCGGGCTGGTGTGACGTAGGGTCCTGGTCAACCCTCTGGGAAATCAGTGAGGGCGATGAAAATAATAATGTCCTTAAAGGTGATGTGCTTGTCAGCGATACCAGAAAATCCCTGGTCATGGCTGACAGCCGTCTGGTGGCCACTCTGGGTGTTGAAGATCTGGTGGTGGTGGAAACCAAGGATGCGGTTCTGGTGGCCCGCAGAGATAAGGCCCAGGATGTCAAGGCGCTGGTTGAGATGCTGGGGAAAAATAGTCGCGGCGAGCATGTCACCCACCGGGAGGTCTTTCGGCCCTGGGGTTCCTACGACAGTATTGATGCGGGACTCAGATACCAGGTTAAAAGAATTACCGTCAAACCAGGGGCCAAGCTTTCGGTGCAGATGCATCACCACCGGGCCGAGCACTGGGTGGTGGTCTCGGGCACGGCCAGGGTTACCAATGGCCAGGAATCATTTCTGGTCACGGAGAATCAGTCCACTTATATACCCGTGGGCCAGACGCATTCTCTGGAAAATCCTGGAACCATTCCTCTGGAGCTTATCGAGGTACAGTCAGGGTCGTACCTGGGCGAAGACGACATTGTCAGGCTGAGCGATAATTACGGCCGGGCCGGAAAAAAATAATTGAGGAAATAATCCGCTGTCCGGCCAAAGAACCGGGAGATGTATAGTATAAACCTTATAAATTAAAATCTTTAAGGAGTGTTGTGTACATGGTAAAAAAACGAGAACAATGGACAACCAGCCTGGCCTTTATTCTGGCCGCGACAGGGTCAGCAGTGGGGCTTGGAAACATCTGGCGTTTTTCATACGTCACCGGAACAAATGGCGGTGCAGCCTTTGTTCTGATTTATCTTCTGGCCATTATTGTCATCGGCTACCCTCTGATAATGACAGAAGTCTCCATTGGGCGCAAAACCCAGCGGAATCCTGTCGGCGCTTTCTGGGCTCTGGCTCCAAACACACCTTGGTGGATCGTCGGAGGAATGGCGGTAACAGCCGGTTTTGTCATTTTGTCGTTCTATTCCATAGTTGCAGGATGGTCTCTTGCATATATCTTTAAGTCCATTTCTGGATTCACCTCGGATATGGATTTTGCCGAAACTTTTGTAGGCCATATCTCCAGCGTGTGGCCACCCATTGTCTGGCACGCGGTCTTCATGATCCTGACCCTGGCTATTATCGCGTCAGGGGTTGTCAAAGGGATACAACGCTGGGTGAAAATACTTATGCCTGCCCTGTTTATAATCCTGCTTATTCTTGTGTTCAGGTCCGTGACTCTGGAAGGAGCAGCCGCGGGCATGAGCTTTTATCTGACTCCCAGATTTGGAGATGTTACCAGTCAGACCTTTCTGGCGGCCATTGGTCAGGCTTTTTTTACCTTGAGTCTTGGAATGGGCGCCATGATCACCTATGGAAGCTACCTTAAAAAGGATGAACCCATTCCCAGCAATGCCGCGTGGGTAGTTGGCCTGGATACATCCGTAGCTGTAATTGCAGGATTTGCCATATTCCCGGCTGTATTTGCCCTGGGCTTTGATCCTGCTACCGGTCCCGGTCTGGCTTTTATAACCCTGCCGGCTGTATTTGCCGAACTGCCCTTGGGTTCACTGTTCGGCTTTCTGTTTTTCCTGCTTCTGGCTGTTGCCGCCCTGACTTCAGCAATTTCTCTTCTGGAGGTAGTGGTATCCTGGGTGGTGGATGAAAAAGGATGGTCCAGGGGCAGCGCGTCCATAATAATGGGGATAGCGGTATTTCTGATGGGCATTCCCTGCACTCTTGGCTATAATCTGCTGGGGGACGTGAGTTTTCTGGGTATGGATATCCTGGATACTTACGATTTTATAGCCAGCGATATCCTGCTCCCTCTTGGCGGACTGCTGACGGCTGTTTTCGCAGGCTACATCTGGACCTCTAAAAAGGCTTGTGAAGAAATGAATACTTCTGAATGCGCAATAGTTGTTGGCAGCTGGTACGGCGTGTTAATCAGGTATGTGGTACCGGTGGCCATTGTCTTGATTCTGGTTGTCGGACTTTATCAGAAGTTCTCCGGATAGAAGTTATCCAGAAAAATATGATTCACCAAAAAAGCCCGCTTTGAAGCGGGCTTTTTTTGGTGGACAAAGATTTATTGCTGACTGTGAGGATGATAGTTTTGAAAGCTGGATCTATAAATTAAGAATGAGGCTGGAGATATGGTATCTGCAGCCTCATTTATTCCAGAAATTTACTAGCAGTTTGAGCAGTTTTGATTCAGGCAGCAGAAAGAAAATATTTTCCTAAACATCTATCACAATCATAAAATACAGACAGCTCATGAAACGTCAAATTGCTTTTTGGGTGTTGTTGGTTTTCAGTCTTTCTATGCTTTTTGCGCTGGATCCGGCAAATAAAGCTTTTTCAGCTGATCTTCCTGAAAAATTTGATCTGCGTAATGTTGAAGGAAGAGATTACATTGGACCTGTCAAAAATCAGGGCCCTTATGGAACATGCTATGCTTTTGGGGCTGCAGCAGCCGCGGAAAGTACGTATAACCGGGCAAAAGACCTGTACAATGATCAGACGGTATCCTTTTCTGAATCCTTTATTATCTGGAGCCTGGGTCAAAAATATGCAGGTTTTCCCACAGGTGATTTTGGGGGTGGAGGAAATTATGACTATGATGAAATGCAGGCCCTGGTTGATTATGGGATTATTAAAAGCCATGTCTTTCCCTACACGAAAGAGATCATGACCGCCTACAATTATGACCGTGATCATAAGCTTGAATACTACTGGGATTATCCACGGGTGCAGTTTTCAGGATGGCACCGGCTGCCAGCCAATGACATAGAGACCATTAAAAGGGCCATAATGAAATTTGGGGCAGTGGATGCAGCTGTACTGGTTGAAGATGAATTTCAGGACTATGAGCAGGATATTTACAAGGATGAAATCAGGAGTGCAGATACGCCTCTTGAATTTTACTCCAGTGTAAATCATGCCATTGCCTTAGTAGGCTGGGATGATGAGGAAGGTGTCTGGATACTGAGAAATTCCTGGGGGGAGAACTGGGGTGAAGACGGTTATATGCGCATTGAATACCAGTCAGCACGTGTAGCCCTTGAAGC
>JBKHCI010000008.1:0-33343 GCA_046541915.1 Desulfonatronovibrio sp.
AATACGCTGCGACCTTGAACTTTTTTTGCTCCTTGCACTTGGAATTTTTGAACAGCCAGCCTGTTAAGGACTTTTTCAACACGCTGTTAGACCCGTACGTCCTGATTCCTGATGAGCTGGTCAAGGTATTCAATCATGAATTCGCGCTGATCAGGGGTTGCATAAGAGATGCAGTCACACCGGATCTTTTGTTCGCAGCGAACAAGCAGTTCCAGTTTGATCCAGTCTTTTCCGGTTTCCAGGGCCATGTAATGAGGCCCGCACTGGTGCTGGTGTTCATTTTGAACTTGAGAAAGCAGGTTCTGGGGCACTGTGATCCAGAAGAGGCCTTCCATGGGGATTTTGTATGCTTTTTCAGTGACTGATTTCAAGATTTTGGTCATGTCTGAGTCGTTGATTTCCTGGACAAGGTAAGATCTCATAAATTTACTTCCATTTTTTGTTCTGGTGCGCGTCCGGGGGTATGTGTTCGTCATCCAGGTTAAAAATTCTCCTGGTCAGATCAATAAATCTCCGGGCTGAATCTTCTTCTCTGGCCCTTCTTTTGAGAAAGACAATAGGTTCGTGATAGAGCTTTCTTACAAGGGACAAAGCCATCTGTTCCATTATCCTGGCGGTATGTTCATCAACCTCAGGCCCAAGGCTTCGAAGGGATTTTTTCAGTTCTTTCCTGGCTATAAGTTCGCCGCTGTTGAGCAGATCAACTATAGTCGGATTCAGATCAAGGGATTTAAGCCAGCCGGCAAATTTGTCTACTTCCTGGCTGATGATTTCCTCTGCCCGGGCAGCCTCTTCCCTGCGGTTGGCCAGATTTTCCTCAACCACTTCTTTTAAGTCATCAATATCATAAAGATAAACATTATCCAGCATGTTGACGTCAGGGTCGATGTCCCTGGGCACGGCAATGTCTATGAAAAACATGGGCTGGTGTTTTCTTTTTTTCAGGACTTCTCTGACCTGAGCGGAGCTGATAATGCTGGTCCGGGCTCCTGTGGAGCTGATAACAATGTCAGCCTTATGCAGATTTTCCAGCATTCTTTCCATGCACATGGACTGGCCCCCAAATTTTTTGGCCAGCTCCTGGGCCCTTTCAGGGGTGCGGTTGGCCACCATGATATTTTCCAGCCCGCTGTTGAGCAGATGAAGAGCAGCCAGTTCAGCCATTTCGCCCGCGCCGATGAGCATTGCCTTCTGGCTGTTCAGTTCCCCGAATATTTTTTTGGCCAGCTCCACAGCGGCGTAGCTTATGGACACGGCGCTGCAGGACAGGGCGGTCTGGGTGCGGATTTTTTTGGCAGCGGAAAAGGATTTGTGCAGGAGCCGGTTTATTATTACTCCGGCTGTTTTTTCTCCCACTGATTTGCGGTAGGCGTCCTTGAGCTGCCCCAGGATCTGGGGTTCTCCCAGGACCATGGAGTCCAGGCTTGCGGCCACGGAAAACAGATGATTGACCGCTTCAAGGTTTTCAAAAGAGTAGATGTGTTTCTTGAGCTGGTCCTGGCTTTGTCCGCAAAATCCGGCCCAGACATCAAGGACCCTGGACTGGACCTGTTCCAGGTTTTTTTGGCTGACGCAAAGGATTTCCACCCGGTTGCAGGTGGAAAGGACCAGTGCTTCACTGATTACTTCATCTTTATCCAGAAGACCGTTATCTTTGGGATTAAATCCACTCAGGGCGAATTTTTCTCTAATCTCGATTTCAGCGGTTTTATGGTTGAGTCCAAAAAGAAATATTCTTTGTTCCATTACGGCCTTAAGCTGTGGTGAGTTTCAATGAAAAAATTAATGCCCACAAAGGAAATAACAGTAAGCAGAAAAATGATGACCGCCATGCGGGCTGGTTTTTTACCTTTCCATGCTCCGGAGATCCGTTTGTGAAAGAGCCACGCAAAAATCAACCAGGTGATGACAGAGACTACTTCCTTTGGGTCCCAGGTGAATATGGTTTTCCAGGTGAAGGCGGCCCAGATAAATCCTGACAGGACACCTACAGTGTATAATGGAAAGCCGATGATAACCGCCAGGTGATTGGCCCGGTCAAAGCTCTGCAAAGAGGGCATGTCTTTGGAGACATTGCCCAGCCTGGACTTGGTTTTGATTTTCTTGTCCAGATAAATATAGGTCAGTCCGGCTCCAAAGGCCATGGCCAGCAGGGCTATGCTGATGAACAGCGAGCCAATATGCAGGCCGAACCACAGACCCTGAAGAAAGCCGGGAATGGGCAGGGTGGAAGGAGAGATAGCCAGGGATCCCGTAAAAAGAAGAAGGGCCAGCGGAGCAGCTGTGATGGACAGGAATTTGAGCTTGAGCCTCCACCATAAGATGAAATATATAATAAGAAATGACCAGGCCAGAAGACTTATGTAGAACTGGCTCTGGGTCAGCACCTGTCCGATTCCCAGAGAATATTTCAGGACCAGGTCCAGGGTGTGCAGCCCGAAGCCCGAGGCAGTCAGTATGATTGATCTGTCCATGGTTTTCTTGCTGGAATAGATGAGCCCCAGCAGAAAAGACAACGCTCCGGTAAAATATAAAAGCGCTATGAGGAAATCCAGGATTCTAAAGGAGAGCATCGATTAAACCTTGTATCTGTTTGTGAGTCCGGACAGGCAGAATATCCCGCAGAAGATCGGCAATTTCCTGGCGGTTTCCGGACTTGAGCAGAGTAATAATCCTTGAGTCAACAATTTTAATGAAATACTCCCGGTTTTCATCCGGGGGCAGATCCAGGGACAGAAGAATATTTCTAACCCCTGCCAGAAGTTCGGTCAAGAGAGCATACTGTGGTCCGTAAATATCCTGGAGTTCTCTTTTGATCCTGGCGGTGAGGGCGGGACTGCAGCCGCAGGTGGAAACAGCTATTATGAGATTCTCCCTGGAAAAGACCCCGGGCAGGATAAAGTCTCCCTGATCCGGTCTTTCAGCTACGTTGCACCAGATATTTTTTTTCTGACAGGCGTTTACTACTTTGTCATTAACCCTGGGGCTGCTGGTACAGGCAAAAACCAGATCGCAGCCCTCAAGATGCCGAGGCGAGAAATCTTCCCGGAAAATCCTGACTGTTTCTGGGGCATCAGGTATGTCAACAGAGGACACAAAAGGATCAACAACATTTATACGGGCCGCAGAACACTGCAGCAGGGTTTTGATCTTCCTGCGACCCACCCTGCCCGCGCCTACAACCAGACAGGTCTTCCGGGCAAGATCTAAAAAAACCGGAAAATAGCGCATGTTTTTTCCCTTGAGTAGTGTTTCAGGCATTAAATATTGACAGTGACTTATTGTTGCCCGGGGCCATAACTTGAGATAAGCTTGCAACTTATCAGGAGGACAGCTTGAGCTCCCATACCCTAGTAATTCAATTGGCCCGTTTTGGAGATTTATTGCAGACCAAAAGGCTTGTAAAGTCCCTGCAGGAAAGTTCCGTGGTTCATCTGGCCGTGGACAGGTCTCTGGCTGAACTGGCCGAAATTATTTATCCGGGTGTGGAGGTGCACGCCCTGGAAGCGCATTTTTCCGCGTCCACACAGGACAAAGATGCTTTTAGCCGTAATCTTAAGGTTATTGGTGAAATTGCTGAGAATAAGTTTGACCTGGTTGTTAATCTGAATTTTTCAGGTCTTAATTTTGTGCTGGTCCGGCTGTTTGATCCGTCCCGGGTGAGGGGGTATATCAATCATAATGGCCAGGAAACAAGACACAGCTGGACCAGGCTTTATTTTCGTCTGACCTCTCACCGAAAACTCAGTGCCTTGAACCTTATGGATTTCTGGGGGTTGTTTGCTCCGGACCCCCTTTCTCCGGACAGGGTCAATCCGGCTGCCTCGGATCAGGGGCAGGGCCTGGGAGTGGTCCTGGCCGGAAGAGACCCCAGGCGTTCCATTCCAGCATCCACCCTGGCCGGGATGACCGGAATTTTCCGGGACAGGGTGAACAGCTCCAGGATAGTGCTTCTGGGCGGCAAAGCTGAAATTCCCCTGGCCCGAGAGTTCATGGGTCTGGCCGGAAAAGACCAGGCAAAAGAGATAGAGGATCTGACAGGAAAAACCGCGCTCAAGGATCTGCCGGATGTGCTGGCTTCCCTTGAAATGGTTCTCACTCCTGATACCGGAACCATGCATCTGGCCGCTCACATGGGGACCAGGATAATGGCTTTTTTTATTTCTTCGGCTCTTTGTTTTGAAACCGGGCCATACGGGCTGGGTCACAGGATATTTCAGGCCATGCCCGGATGCGCGCCCTGTATTGAGTCCAGACCATGTAAATTTGATCTGATCTGTCATGAAATATTAAAAAGCAGAAGCACCTTCAAGGCCCTGTGGAAAGATCTGGATATTGCCGGAGAGGACGCTGCAGTCTTTGATTCATTTCTGGACGATCTGGGGGTTAATTACCGGCCCGGCCAGGGTCTGGATAAATTTGCCGGCAAAAGAAAGGCCTTAAGAGAACTTATCAGGCGATACCTGGGATACAATCCCATTAAAA
Source organism: Desulfonatronovibrio sp. (assembly GCA_046541915.1). Lineage (GTDB taxonomy): Bacteria > Desulfobacterota > Desulfovibrionia > Desulfovibrionales > Desulfonatronovibrionaceae > Desulfonatronovibrio. The sequence goes on from JBKHCI010000008.1 coordinate 4,486, forward strand.
CGGATATTCCCCAGGAGATCAGCAAAATATTTTTCCATGAGCAGCAATGGATGCTGGATAACCCATAACAGACTGAAAAAATTTTCCGCAGGCTTTCAGCCGGCACAGTTTATATTCAGGAGTATGTTTTTTAAATGATAAAAGATAATTATGGAAGGTCAGTCAGTTATTTACGCTTAAGCGTTACTGACAGATGCAATCTGAACTGTTTTTACTGCCGTCCCTGTAAGAATATCCGGTATCTTTCCCATAAGGATATCCTTACTTATGAGGATATGTTTTATCTGCTGGAGGCAGTTTCCGGAATGGACATCCAGAAGGTTCGCCTGACAGGCGGAGAACCCTTTGCAAGGCGCGATATCATTTATTTCTTAAGCAGAGTTCAGAATAATTTTCCTCAGCTGGATGTCCGGCTGACCACCAATGCGACCCTGATTCCCGGCAAGATCAGGACTTTGCGTGATGTGGGCATCAAAGGATTGAATATCTCTCTGGATACCCTGGACCGGGAAAAATATGAACGTATTACTGGTGGTGATTATTTAGGTAATGTTCTCGGGGCCATTGATGAGTGCCTGGAAGAAGGAATCAGAGTCAAGATAAATGTGGTGGCCCTAAAAGGAGTCAATGACGATGAACTTGCAGATTTTGTCAGGCTGGTTCTGGATAAACCACTGGACCTGCGTTTTATTGAATTTATGCCCATAGGGCAAAAAACACTATGGAAAAAAGAGCATTTCTGGCCGTCGGATCAGATACTTAAGGATGTGAAAAATTTAACCCGGCTGGAGCCTCTTGCTGAAGCCGGGCAAAATCATGGTCCGGCCAGGATCTACAGACTTCCTCAGGGCAAAGGCAGAATGGGTTTTATTTCTCCTTTGAGCAACCATTTCTGCGCGACCTGCAACAGGCTGAGAATCACTGCGGATGGACGTCTGCGCACCTGTCTTTTTTCTGATAAGGATTATCGGTTGATGCCTCTAATCCGTTCCCCTAAGATCAGTCTTGAAAAACTAAGGGATGTTCTGGACAGGGCCGGGCGCAAAAAACCCATAGGACATGAACTGATAGGGCGAAGGAATCAGGAATCCAGTATATGCAAGCGGATAATGTCATCCATAGGCGGGTGATCATGCCCGGAGGACAGCCTTGTTGTGTTTACCTGCAAGCACTCAAAAAAATATAAAATAAAAGGTGATTGTGTTTTGCAAACATCCAACCAGTCCGGGATTCATGTAAACAATGCTTAAAGTAACTGTTGATCTTGAGGCTATCAGGCACAATTACCGTGTTTTACAGGAGATATGTCCCAGGGAAATGATGCCCGTGGTCAAGGCTGACGCGTACGGCCATGGCATTATTCAGGTCAGCAGGGCTCTGGCTGCCCTGGGGGCCAAGTCCTTTGCCGTGGGCACTGTAAGCGAGGGATTAAGTCTTAAGCAATCTCTTGGCCAGGTAAAAATATATTCACTTCTGGGTCCGTTTACAGACCAGGACTATCGTGAAATAGCCGTTTCCGGAATTATTCCCTTTATTCACTCATGGGATCAATTGTTCAAGATGGCTCAATATGTTTCCCCCGGCGACATGGTTGAGGTGGGACTCAAATTTGACACCGGCATGAGCAGGCTTGGTTTTCAGCCCGAAGACGCGGCCGGGTTGTGTGATTTTTTCAAGGCCAGCAGGCGGGTCGGTCTGGAGGTTATTTCTTCTCATCTGGCCTGCGCGGACAGCCCTGAGTGTACAAGCCAGGTACTGGAGCAGGTGGAAACCTTTGAGGCGGTATGCCGCAGGTTTGATCAGGCCGGACTGGGGCATAAAAAATCTCTGGCCAATTCTCCGGCCATCTTTAATCATCCCGGAGCATGGGGTGATATAGTCAGGCCCGGCATAGCCCTGTACGGAGGAAACCCTTTCGCGGGCACGTCCTGCGCCCAAAAAGGCCAGTGCCTGCGGCCGGCCATGAAGGCCACCGCCCCGGTGTTGTCGGTACATCCGCTGCCAAAGGGCAGAGGAATCAGCTACGGGCTGTCCTTTACCGCGCCCAGGAATATGCAGGTGGCCATAGTGGGCTGCGGTTACGCGGACAACTATCCCAGGTCTTTGTCCAACCGGTCATGGATGCTTTTTCAGGGACACAGACTGCCGGTGGTGGGCCGGGTCTGCATGCAGATGACCGCTGTTGATGCTTCTTTTGTTCCGGACCTGTCAGCAGGAGATGAAGTTTTTGTGCTGGGAGGAGACGGGCAAGGAAGCATAGATGTCCACGAACTGGCGGGCTGGTGGGGGACCATGTCCTATGAAGTGTTATGCATGCTGGGAAAAAATTAAAAAAAATTTGTAACTGTTCACTATAGTTGCCGGCCTGCCTCCGGTTCATGTTTCTGTTGATACGAACTCCCTGTCGCGGTTCCGTAAGTCAAACCATTAGTTGAGCATTTATTCTGAATTTGGATAGTTCAAAAATTTTTGCAAAAATCGACATTTCTTTGTCGCATGGTTTGGGCAACGGAACCGACGACGGTCAAACATCGTATCAATGGCGAAACATGAACCGGAGGCAGGCCTTAAATTTATTGGTTGATCATACATATGTGGTGAATAGTTAAAAAGTTTTATTGATTTCTGATTGCTCCGGGGCATTTAATGTGGATTATCCTTGCATTTCTTACCGCCATCTGCGAGGCGGTTAAAGACGCTCTGTGCAAAAAGTCCCTCAAGGACTTTGATGTTTTTACCATTGCCTGGGCATGGAAGTTCTTCAGCCTGCCTTTTATTCTGCCTCTGATCTTTTTTGTTCCTATTCCTGAATATCTTCCAGGTCTGTTCTGGCTGGCCCTTGTCGCGGGAGGGGGTCTGAATATATTGGCCACGCTTTTGTATATCAGGGCCATAAACCAGTCCGACTTGTCCATAACCCTGCCCCTGCTCAGTTTTACCCCGGTATTTCTTCTTTTTACCTCTCCGGTCATGGTGGGAGATGTCCCCACTTTGCCCGGTTATGCCGGAGTTTTACTGATTTTTTCCGGATCATACCTTCTGGGGATCAAGGATAGAAGCACGCTTCTAAGCCCATTAAAGGCCATAGTCAGGGAGCCGGGAGCCAGGACCATGCTTCTGGTGGCTCTTATCTGGAGCGTGGCCGCTAATATGGACAAGCTTGGGGTGATGTCCACCAGTCCCTTTTTCTGGGCTGTCTGTGTGCAGAGTTTTATCTCTGCGGGACTGTGCATTGTTTTGTGGTTCAACCGATCCGCATTAAGGGGCAGGACAGGAAACAGCCTGAAGATGCTGCTGCTCATCGGATTTTTTACCGCAGCAGGTTTTATCTTTCAGATGATCGCCATTAAGCTCGGGCTGGTTCCTTATGTCATTGCCATCAAAAGGACCAGCATCATCATGGGCGTACTTGTGGGCGGCCTGTATTTTATGGAAAAAGACCTCAAGACCAGGCTTGTTGCGGCTGGTGTCATGCTTGCCGGAGTTTTTCTTATTGCTGTTTCATAGCAGGGCCCTGTTTTCCGGCGTTACCCAGTCCCGGGAGGGCGCGGTCCATATTTAACCGGTTTTTTCAAAAAATGCTGGATAGCGCCTGAAGATCAGTTTTTCAATTTCCACCAGAATAAATAAGCTTATCCCAAAAAGAAATATCTTCACCCATACTCCAAGTCCCAGGGCTTCGGTCTGGAAAAGGTGCTGCATGGGCGGCAGATAGGTAAAGCAAAGCTGAAGAACAGCCAGTACGGCAATGGATATGAGTACGGGCCTGCTGCCCAGTATTCCTTGCGGGTTCCAGGAAGATTCCCTGATGTATCGGCTGTTGAACAGGTAGAAAGCCTGTCCGGCTACAAGGGTGTTTATGGCCGCAGTGCCTGCCAGAGCCTTGGATCCTCCGCCGGCCAGAATTATCTGGTAATGTCCCAGCGCTCCCATTACCAGAAGGATGGCCACAAAAGAGATGCGCCAGAGCAGGAAGGGGGATAAGAGTTCTTCGCCGGCCGGCCTGGGAGGCCTTTTCATGACATTGTCCTCAGGGCGTTCAAAGGCCAGTGCCAGGGCCAGGCTTACTGCGGTGACCATGTTTATCCATAGAATCTGAGGCGGGGTGACTGGCAGGGCAAAGTGTCCTGACGCATCAGTAAACCCCAGCCCCAAAAGGATGGAGGTAATGACCAGCAGGGCCTGTCCTCCGTTGGTGGGCAGGATAAACAGGATGGCCTTTTTGAGATTGTCGTAAACTGTTCTTCCTTCTTCTACAGCACTGGCAATGGAAGCGAAATTGTCATCGGCAAGGACCATGTCAGCTGCCTCCTTGGCAGCCTCGGTACCGCCTTTGCCCATGGCCACGCCCACATCGGCCCGCTTAAGGGCCGGGGCATCATTAACGCCATCACCGGTCATGGCCACGATATGATTCCCGGCCTGCAGGGCTTTGACCAGCCTGAGTTTGTGTTCTGGACTGGTCCTGGCAAACACATCTACCTCAGGGGTGATTTTCTGAAGTTCTTCATTGCTTTTTTTCTCCAGATCCTGGCCTGTAAGAACTGTTTCTCCGTCACCAATGCCCAGTTTTTCAGCAATGGACAGCGCGGTGAGAGCGTGATCGCCGGTGATCATCTTGACTTTTATTCCGGCTGACTGGCATTCTCTGACAGAAACACATCTGCCTATAAGCCTGGCAGCGGCTCTGACGGCTTCTTCTCTGGGAGGATCAATAATTCCAAACAGCCCCAGAAAAGTGAATCCTTGCTCCAGATCATCTTCTTGGATTTTTATAGGGCTGTCTTGGGCCTTTTTTACAGCTATTGCCAGCAGTCTCTGTCCTTTGGAAGCGATATGTCTGCCCTGTTCCTGCCAGAAATCCGGATCAACGGGCTGATCCTCACCGGCTTTGCGCTGGTTGGAGCATCTTTCCAGGACTTTTTCCGGGGCACCTTTGAGGATGATTGTTTTTTCGCCGTCCAGGTCCTGGTTCAGGGTGGCCATTATCTTTTTTTCCGAGCTGAAGGGGACAACGTCAATCCTTTTGTTTTCCTGATTTATCTGTTCGCGGTCCAGCCCAGCCTTCATGGCGACACTTACCAGGGCCCCTTCGGTGGGAGCACCGTCCAGTTTCCATTGCCCCTGGGATTCCTGGACCTCGGCCTCATTGCACAGGAAGGCTGATTTCAGTGTTTCCATGAGCACTGGATGATCTGCAGGGTTTATTTCACTGTCCTCATGCATGAATTTTCCTTCCGGCGAATAGCCAGTCCCGGTTACCCGGTAAAGCGCCTGCGCGGTCCGGATATTCTGGACGGTCATTTCGTTCTTGGTCAGAGTCCCTGTTTTGTCTGAACAGATTATATCCACTGAGCCCAGGGTCTCCACTGCCGGCAGTTTTCGGATGACAGCGTTTCTTCTGGCCATTTTCTGTACGCCTATAGCCAGGGTTATGGTCATGATGGCGGGCAGGCCTTCGGGAATGGCGGCAACCGCCAGGCCTACCGCGGCCATGAACATGGCATCAACTGCGTATCCTTTGAACATGACTCCGAAGAAAAAGGTCAGGCCGGCCAGAATGATTATGGCTATGGTCAGGAAATGTCCAAATCTGGTTATCTGCCGGAGCAAAGGAGTAGTCAGGGTGTCTACCTGGCTGAGCATTGAGCTGATCTGTCCGATCTGGGTATTTTCAGCGGTGGCGGCAACTATGCCCCGGCCCTGACCGTAAGTGACCATTGTTCCGGAAAAGGCCATTCCTGATCTGTCGCCAAGAGGGGCCTCTTCATCCACCCGCTGAGAGTTTTTGTCCGTGGCCACGGATTCTCCGGTGAGGGCTGACTCGTCTATCTGCAGGTTCCTGGTTTCAAAGAGTCTCAGGTCGGCAGGCACCTTGTCTCCAGGTGTAAGGACAACCACATCCCCGGGAACCAGATCTCCGGCCTGAATGTTTTTTTTCCGGCCGTCTCTGATAACCACGGCACCGGGGCTCAGCATGTCCCTGATGCTGTCCAGTGATTTTTCAGCTTTTCCTTCCTGGATGAATCCAATAAGGGCGTTGACTATGGTCACCGCGAAAATGATCATGGCGTCAACCCATTCCTGCAGCATGGCGGTGACAACCCCGGCCATGAGCAGGACATAAATCAGTACATTGTGAAACTGCAGAATAAAACGGGTCACAGGGCCGCGCCTGGATGTCTGGGCCAGGATATTGGGTCCCAGAGCGTCAAGCCTTTTCCGGGCTTCTTCCGAGCTTAGTCCTTCAGAGGAAGACTGCAGTATGTTAAAAACTTCCTGAACAGGAGCTGCGTGCCATCTGGTTTTTTCAGTGATTTTGGATGCGCTGATCATGGTTGTCTCGGAGAGTCGGTTTGCAGGCATTGGAAAGCCGGATTATTTCCAGGATTAAAAAAAACAGGATGAATATATATTAACCTGAATCCGTGAAAGCAGGTTCCGGAATTTGTCAATACGGCCGCAAAAACTCGCTTCAAGGCGGTCTAAATCAAAATCCCGGCCTTGCCCGTGATGAGGTTTTACTGGAGAAAATTATTTATTTTATAAACCAAATCATGTAGTTAATGGATTTTGGTTAATCCCGCCTAAGTCGCTCAAACAGTTTGCGGCTGTATTGTCAAACCCCGGAACCTGCATAATCAATAAGTTCAAAAATACCAACTTCACGGATTCAGGTATTAATATTAACCCTGATTTTTTCAAATCACAATGTCTTAATATATAAAAATTTATTCAGCCAGAATCAAAAAATAACAAAAAAATCGTTTTTAAAAGAAAATTGAAGAAAATCGAAGAAAATCGAATTTTATATTGTTTATAAAATTATTCTGTCGGTTTAAAAAACGCTGTTTTATCCCATTGGGACAAGGTTTTGTGAACCCGGAGACAAATTGTACTGAATACGCGACAAATAGCGTTTTTAAAAAAATAATTCTTTTATGACAGGATGTTGTGTTGTAAAGAAATGAAAAAGAACATGGGGGTAAATAACCTGTTTTTTCAGGTTGTCACCTGATCGTAGTTTTGAGTATTGATCTTTCCCATGATGAACGCATGGGAAAGAATCCAGTTAATCCTTGAAAAATCCCTTAAACCAGGACTTTTTCAGCTGTGGATCAAGCCTTTGAAAGGTGATTACGACTCTGAATCAAAACGGCTAAGCCTGGAAGCACCCAATGAATTTATTGCTTCATGGGTCAAGGAAAAACTGGAAGACATCCTGCTTGAATCCTGTCGCGATGTGCTTGGTCTGACCCCGGAGCTTGAGATCAGCTCTGCCAGAAACAACGGCATTTCCTGTCCCATCAAGGCAGGGCGTAATATAACCAGGCAGGAGCAGCCCGCCCTTCCGGTCAAGACGCCTCTGAATGTGGTTTCTTCCTTCCAGTTTGATTTTAAGGATTTTGTTGTGGGACCGTGCAATGAACTTGCGTATGTGGCCTCTAAAAGTTTCTGCAGGGAGACTATTTCTTCTGATCAGCTCTTTCTGTGTTCATCCACCGGACTCGGCAAAACCCATCTTGCCCAGTCCATGGGCAATCTTCTGGGCAGTCATTCCAATAAAAAAAATCTAAGGATCGCTTATCTTACAGCGGAAGAATTCGCCAGCCAGCTGGTGGTGGCCCTTAAAAGCAAACGCATGGAAGAATTCAAGGCCAGGTTCAGGGATCAGATTGACGTGCTTTTGATTGAGGATATACATTTCTTTCAGGGCAAGGAAAAAATTCAGGATGAATTTTTGTCCACGGTGAATTCGCTTCAGTGCAGGGGCAAAAAAATTGTCTTGACCAGCACTTTTTTGCCCAAGGAATTAAACGGCATTGACTCCAACCTGGTTTCCCGCATGTGCCGTGGTTTTCTCGCAGTTATTGAAAGGCCTGACATGAAAACCAGACAGGAGATTGTCAGGAACAAAGCCAGGTCTCTTCAGGTCAGCCTGCCTGAAGAAGTTACTGATTTTCTTGCAGGAAGGATCCAAAAGGATATCCGTCAGCTGGAAAGCTGTCTGCATAACCTGGTGTTCAAGGCCAGGATGCTCAAAGAAAGTATTACCCTTGATCTTGCAATGCAGGTTATTCAAAATTATGACATTCAGGACACCAAGCTGGATATGGACCAGATACTGGGCCGGGTATGCGATTTGTTTCAGGTTTCCCAGGAAAGCATCAGTTCCAGAAGCAGAAAAAAACAATATGTTATGGCCAGGAATGTGGCTTTTTATGTTGCCAGAAGATATACAGACTTTTCCCTCAAAGAGATAGGATACCGCCTGAATCGCAGACATTCAACCGTGATCAAGGGAATCACCAGCATTGAAAAAGAGTTGTCCCGTCAATCTCCGCTGGGCAGGCAGATCAAGCAGACCATCAGTCAGGTAGTAACCTGATCCGGCAGAATTTGTCCGGTATCCGAAAAATAGACGCTTCGTTTGTAAAACCTGCACCATTTCAGGTCATGGTCAATTCCATTTCTCCCCACACAACAAGTTCATGGTCCAGCTGGGCCAGGACACCGGTTATGCCTTTTTGCTGCAACTCTTCCTGCATTTGATTGATTTTTTTCAGAGATTTTCTGGAGCGCAGCATATTGCAAAGAAAAGTTGCTCCGGCGTCAGCCACAGCCCCGGATCTGGACCGGACAGTCACCAGGTCCCCCTGTCCCAGGCTCAGGGAATGGCCGATGGTGGCAGAAGAAGAACAGACCGCGCATGGAGTTTCTTTCCCGGATATTTTTATGCCCAGGGCAAGTGGTTCATCAGGATGAGGAAGCAGGCCAACGACCCTGTCTCTGCTTGAATGCATGAATATATCCCCTCCATTTTCCACCAGAATGTCCGGGCTGATTTTGCTCCCATGATCGGCTATATCCTGAGCTATGGCCCCGGCTACAGCAGCCATGGGACCCACCCCGAACAGCCTGGAAGCCCCGGCCATGGCCCGGACGATTGCAGGAGCTTTTTCATCTGTTTCAACAGGTATCAGGGAATGGGAAAACTCTGGACTCAGAAGTATGTATCCCTTGATATCCCGGCGGATTTTGTTCAGTCTGTCCAGGACGTGGGACCTGAGGTCTGTCTTGCTGATGATATAGAGATCGCTTTGTTCCACCACTATCTGGCTGGCTGTTTCGTCCGACTCCGGAGAGCAGAGGTTTCTGTAAGACCTGTGATGATTTAAATGTTTCATGTATTGTGTCCGTTTATAAGAAATTCCGGCCTGCCCTGGATGCAGGTACTAAATTGTTTTCACTGATTAAGGATTTATGGCTTTATCGCCGTATTTTCTTTGAGTGTTGATTTTGAGAAATAAAATGTGAGTATTGTAAAATAAATATGATATCTGTGATTATTCCAACCCATAACAGGGCGGCTTTTTTAGAGAGGGCTGTATCATCGGTACTTAATCAGAGCTTTTCACAGCTTGAACTTATTATCGTGGATGACGGTTCAACTGATGAAACTTCCCGGATTGTTCACTCTTTTGAGGATAAACGAGTAAGTTATTATTATCAAGAAAATAGAGGAGTATCCGCGGCCAGGAATCTTGGGCTGGGCGTAGCCACTGGAAAATTTGCGGCTCTGCTGGATTCTGACGACTACTGGCTGCCTGGAAAGCTTGAGCAGCAGCTCAAATTCATGAAAGAAGGCGGTTTCAGGATTTCCCAGACCCAGGAATTGTGGATAAGAAAAGGAAAAAGGGTAAATCCCATGAATAAGCACCAGAAACCCTGCGGCTGGATTTTTGAAAAATCTCTAAAGCTTTGTCTGGTCAGCCCTTCATGCGTGGTTATGGATATGGATTTGCCTGCCCGGGGGTATACTTTCAATGAAAAGCTCATGGCCTGTGAGGACTATGATTTGTGGCTGCGCATAAGCCTTGAATATCCTTTTGGATTATTGCCTGAAGCCCTTACTGTTAAGACCGGGGGCCACCCAGATCAGCTCTCAGGAAAAATTTCCGGTCTTGATCTTTTTCGAATTTACTCCCTGCTTGATCTGGAAAAAAAATCAAAATTAAGCGCAGATAAAAAAAAGCTTGTCCGCCAAGTTCTGCTTGATAAGGCCATGATATATATCAAAGGATGTATTAAAAGAGGCAGATTTGAGGAAGCCCTGAGGATAAGAGAACTCCTTGAAGGCAGAGGGCAGGACTTTAGTGAAGGAATCAGCTGTGAGCCGGTAAGGAAATAACTCCGGGCAAAGAATTGTCTGATCCCAGGGGATTTCCCGCAGAATCAAACCAGGTTAACTGATTTCCTTTTTGCTTATGGCTTCCTTTTTCAGGGTATCCAGTATGTCTGAGAGTACCGGCTTTACGTTTTCCCGGATATCTCCGGCCACTATGATAAACAGCAGGTCATCCCCGGGCTTGAGCACGCCTTCCCGGGCCTGCACAACTATCCTGAAAATTCCGGGTTTTGTTTCAAAGTGTTTTCTTATCTGTTCTATTTTTTCATAGTCGGGCGTGACCTCTACCCGGGAAACTGAGGCGCGGTCTTTTCTTGACCAGGCGCGTACAACCCCGTTATGGATAAGAAGCATGCCTACATTTTCGTTAAAACCGGGATTTTTTTTCAGGTCCTGTATGGTTTTTGATATGTCCATGTTACCGCCTTTAATAAATTATGGGTTAGGCTGATTATGACTATGTACAGTTTGTCTGCGCTTATAAAAAAATTGCCGGAAATTGACCAGCCGGAACTTGTTACTCAGGGATATGGCGTCTGGATTATCCGGACAGACCGGCTTCCCGAGTCCATACCCGGCACTCTGCAAAGCTATGGAGGCTGGCAGGCTGCCGCTGCGGACAGGCAGAGCCTGTGGCTTTTCTGGTCTAAAGAAGTTTTGTCCGCCTGCGCCCAGATCAATAATCTGCTTGGCAAGGAAGATATCAAGTTATCCTTTCAGGTTTTACCGGTCAAGATAATCGTGGGTTCCGGTCTGGATTATTCCCTGAGTATAGAGAAGCAGATTTCTGAACTTGAATTCCCGGAACCGGATGATTTTCAGATATGGATACATGCCCAGCTTAAAAAGCTGAGCCAGAGCGCTGCAGGTCTCAGCCTGGAAGTTTCTTCTGTTGATCTGTCCGGTGCTGGTCAGTGGTTTCTGTTTAAGAATTCTGAGCTTCCATCTTTTTCCGGAAACTTAACCTGGATTTATATTGTAAAGGCCGCGCAAAGTTTGACTGATTCCGTGATTTCCAGAAAATGGGATATGCAGAAACAGGAGCTGAAGCAAGCCGCGGAAAAGAATGGATTCAGGGTCAGGTATGTGGGGGAATGGCTGGTGATCTACATCGACGGCATTCGCCAGCTCAGAACCTGGGCACTGGAGTCTCTGTCCGTGTTTCAGGGCGTTAAAAAGGGTAAACATCTATCATGCCGGATGCTGTGCCGGGAAATAGAGGATATGAAGCGCGAACAATTTGTTCTTGCTCAGGTTTCAAGTCTGGACTGGTCTCAATTTGAACCTGATACCCTTTACCTGCCTTTTAAAAATGTTTTTCAACTGGGGACAGGTTTCAGACTGGCAGACTCTGGCAAGGTGTCAGGGCAGAGAACCATCCATGACCTTGCAGGAGTCAGGATTGATCGTGAGCTTTTAGGTGAAATGGAAAAAAGAATTGAGGTTTACCTTCCCCCCGGTCTTACACAGGGCAGCTGCCCCACCTGTTTTTATTGCGGTCTTAAGTCTCACAAGGCCCAGGCATGTCCCACCAGGAACCAGAGAACCCTTGATGCTGTCTGGGAACAATTGGAAAAAAAGGGGTTGAAAGAGATTGCCAGGGCCTTGGAAGACCTTGACCGGGAAATATCTTCTGGTACAGCACCGGAAGATATAATCAGGCAGTCCAAAACCAAGGCACTGGTGCTGCGGGCCATCTTTGCCATTAATTATCCGGCTCAGCACAGGACAATAAGGCTGGTCTGGCGAAGCAGGGGTTCTGACTGGCCTCAGGGACTTCGTCTGTTAACGCAGGTTGAGGAAAGCAGAATATGGAGCGCCCTGGAAAGCCTCCGGGCGGGACAGACAGGTGCTGCCGGATCCAGCGCCAGGAAAGCCGGGTTCCAATACCCCAGAGATTATCAACCCAAAACTCTTCAGGGCTTTATTGCCCTGGAAAAGGAAAGCCATAGCCAGGCTGAGTCTTTTTTTGATGAGGCGACCCTGCTTGGCTACACCTCTTTGCATAAAGCCTGGCACCTTTATCTTAAAGCCAGGATAAAAGAGGTTGAAAATAATTTTGCCAGGGCTCAGCTGCTCTATCAGGAGGCTGTCAAGGCTGCTCCCCGAATGAATGAAGCCAGATACAGACAGAGTGTATGCATGGTCAAGGCCGGCCATCTGGATCAGGCTTATGGTTTTATGGCCCAGCTGATCCGGGAGCAGCCTGAATATTTTAATTATATCCTTATTGATCCAGAGCTTGTCAACGGACATGGACATTTTATGTCCAGCCTGTATCCGCTCTGGAAAAAAACAGCAGATGAAGCAAGGTCTGTTGAGAAAATGCTGCCCAAGCTGGAAAAAAAGATATCAGCCTGGTTTGATACAGGGTGTCCGGTTAGAGAAGCTTTGAGCGGGCGTCTGGATTTTTTGCGGGGTTATTGCGGCATAGATAATTATGCGGCCAGAATCAGAATTATCAGGGGCAGCAAAAAATTACAGGAAGATCTGTCCAAAAAAATCCAAGAGCAGGTTCTGGACCTTAAGAAAAACCAGGAGGCTTTGCAGGGCAGATTGAAAAGCGTTAAAGCGCGGGTGGCCTGGTTCCCTCTGGCGGATTTTTTCATGGGCGGATTCAACCAGAAAGCAAGAGACACAGTTCAGCTACTTAAAGACGCGGCCCTGGAAGATCTCCAGACAGCTTCCGGATTTAAAAAGGCGCAGAAACTTGTTGATCAGGCAGAACAAACGATTGTTGTTCTGGAAAAAAAGGCTGGTTCTCTGAATACAATAAGAGACGGGATGCTTTTTATCCTGATTATGCTTAAAACTTTTTTATTTACCTTTACAGCAGGCGTGATCGTGTTTTTTGCTGCCGCGTCCGGTACCGCTTATCTGGGAACCCGTTATGGCCTGCCATGGGGTCAGGTTGTCATGGAACAGAAATTGGATGTTTTTCAGGTGGGAATGATTGCCGCGCTGCTTTTTGCCGTGGGTTTTGCCGCCATCCGGACGGTTCTTGGTTTTGACAGGAAAAAGGAAGCTTATTTGCGCAGGAAAAAATAATAAAAAAAGCGGGCCTGTGAGCCCGCTTTTTTTATTTTAAACTGCAATGTGTGATTAAACACATCCGGTAGGCTTGGGAAGGCCGGCCATTTTACAGGCTCCCTTTCCAGGTCCGGAAGGAAACAGTTCGTAAATGTGTTTGAGTTTGAAGCCGGTCACCTTGGACAGGATACGAACCATGGGCGCAATACCATTCTTCTTGTAGTAGTCTTGCAGGAAATCAATGACTTTCTGATGTTCGTCAGTCATTTCCTTAATTCCTTCGCTTTCCTTTACGTATTCCACCCATTCAGGGCTCCAGTCTTCAAATCTCTGCAGGAAACCATCCTCATCAACTTCGAATTGTTTCCCTTTGAATTCAACAACTGCCATGCTAATTACCTCCTTAATTGATTATTACGAAAAAAGGCTTTGACTATATCAATGTCAAACACAAAATACATTTGATTTATGAAAAGTATTCAGCCTGCTCTTTAACAAAACACGATCAATCTAAAATCCATTACGCTTTCTTGTCAATGCCTTAATCAATAAAAATTTAATATTATCTGCATAAGCTGATTTCAGCAAGACTTTTTTTCGCATAGCAAAGAGCAGGGTCAAGCTCAAGCGCCTTGGACAGCATTTCCGCGGCAGCCTTGTTCTGTCCGGTTTTTTGATAACATAATCCAAGATTGGCAAGGTCTGTGGCTGATCCACTGTCAAGCTTCAAAGCATTTTTGAAATCACTGGCCGCGGAGTCGAATTTCTGTTGTTTGAAATAAGCCACTCCCCGAAGATTATAGTATTCTTTGACCTGGGGATCCAGGTTTACGGCCATGTCCAGAAAAGGCACACATGCTTCCCACTGCTGCATGCCTGAAAGGGTGTAGGCCGTGTAAAAAGCGCATAGGGCCTTTGATTCGGCGTCAGGCTGGATGTCCAGGGCCTGTCTGAATTTGAGCAGCGCCTGATCCTGTTCATTCATGCGCAGGCACAGCAGACCCTGAAAAAAAGGAATAAAAAAGGCTCCAGGATATATATCTGATAATTTTTGCAGACCCTGCAGGGCCTGGACTGGATCGCCTTCTTCAGCCAGAATCCGTCCTGTTATAAGTCCCAGGCTCGGCCTGGAAGCCCGTTCCCGAAACAAAAAGCCGGGAATGAAGTTGTAATTGGCTGGAATCTTGAGGTCCTCATGCATGGTGGAAACAGAGTATGTGTTGAATCCCAGATTTTTAAGACCATGGCAGAGATTTGTAAGCTCCAGTCCCATATCCTGTCCGGATATGTCCGGCAGAGAGTCCAGGCTTGTCAAAGGGCCGCGGGTCAGCCATGTGATTTGATCAAGGGATCTGTATTTAGGCAGGCCCGAAGCCTCGTAGTTACTGGCGCTATGAAAGTCTCCGGCAAGCTGGGCCACCTCGGTCAGCGCCCTGATGGCGGCTTTGGCCGGAGATGTGGCTGTGCCCGCGGTAAAGACTATTTCGCTTAGTTCCGGGAAGGTGGCCGGATCATAAGCCAGGGCCGCTACAGTAGGGACCGGCATATCCAGGGTGAAATCCTTGATAAGTATTTTTATGTTGTTGCGGCGAAACCGGGACAGCAAATCCTTCAGGACCGGATCTCTGACTGATTCCTGGTCTATGGTGGGAGTAACCTGTGCCCGGGAGTCTACTGCCGCACAACAATGTCTTTCAATCAGTTCGCATATTCCCTGGAGAATGGATTCCTCAAAGGTGTTTCCAGCGCTGCAGCCATTAAATTCGTTCAGTTTTTTAAACCAGTTAAAGGGTATGAGATAGTCTTTTTGTTCATGAATGAGAGTGGCTGAAGCAAACTGCCATTCAACCAGGGAAAGAATTTTTCCGGCCCTGGATACAGATATGTCTTCGTTTACGGACTTGATGATTTCTTTAACCGGTATCAGCTTATTGCCGGATTTCTGTTCAGCCTGATCCCAGGTCATGTTTTCAAAATTCTGCTTATCAGCCGTAAAACTGAAATAGGAAAATCTTTCAGCCATTTCCATAAGGGCTGATGCCTGGGCCTGAACCGGTGTGGCGCCTTTGCCCATCTGTTTTCTTGTGGGCATTGCCCCGCGGGCTTTTTCACCGCAGATGCTTAAGTACACAGGAATACCCAGTCTGCCGGTGTCTATTCGCTTGAGTTCAGAAAGGATTTCCTGGTCATGGCGCAGAAAGGCGGCCCTGGCCCTGTCTACGGTTTCAGCAGGGCTTAGCGCCTTGTCCGCGTCAGCAGTGTAATTCTTGATGGATTTGCCAATGACAATCATGTTTTTCTGGGCTTCATCCTGTAAATGGCGCAGAGGAATTTTTCCGGATTCTCTGCCAGGTCATTGCTGTCTTTATATCCAATATTTTTCTGATCAATATGAAATTCTTTTCTGGCAGCCTGAAAAAAACCCTTGGCCTGCCTCCGGTAGTCAGCAGACAGCACCACCTCCGAAGATGGTTTGTTATTCAGGTGGGCCAGAAGGAACTTGACCAGCCCCCGGTAACCGCTTTCCCGGTAAAAAATTTCTGAACCAACAATATAATCAAATTTTTCAGGAAGTCTGTCTTTGGTAAAATCAGCGCACTCTACCCTGGCTTGATCCTGCAGGTTGTTTTTAAGGATATTTATCTTGGCAAAGGCAAGAGCCTCGGGATTATTGTCTGAAAGGACAACTTTGTTACCCATGGCAGCGGCAAAAAGGCCGGCCAGGCCGATGCCGCAGCCCAGCTCAATAATATTCCGGTTTTCGGACTCCGGGGGCAGAGAGGTCAGGTAGTAGCTTAAGAGTATGGAAGCGGGCCAGATTTTAGCCCAGAAAGGCAGTTCAATGCGGTCTCTGGAATGCTCGGCCAGGCGGTCAATATAGGTGTCAAGGTCGGCTATCTGGAGGATTTTCAGCTGATGATTCCCCACAGTAACGTCTTCAAAGACCACCTCAAATTTGTCTGAAACAATTCTCAAAAGATTATCAAGATCGTTTTCAAGAAATATTCTAGAAGTTTGCATCAGGGTCCCTGCTGATATTAAACACTTATTTCATGACCGAAAATAAGCGCTGCCTTGTAATTTTATCAGGAAATAAAATGGGTATGATAAACAGATGGATTGGATTCATTAATTGACAATCTGGAGCGGGAGACGGGATTTGAACCCGCGACTTCAACCTTGGCAAGGTTGCACTCTACCACTGAGTTACTCCCGCACGAAAATTCTGGAGGCGGCATCCGGATTTGAACCGGAGAATGGCGGTTTTGCAGACCGCTGCCTTACCACTTGGCTATGCCGCCCGGTAATCTGGAGCGGGAAACGGGATTTGAACCCGCGACTTCAACCTTGGCAAGGTTGCACTCTACCACTGAGTTATTCCCGCTTTGAAAAAAAGTTTTGATAAGGCAGAGCCGCTCAAGTGTCAAGGATAAATTGTCTATGCCTCATCTCTGTTGTTAAAAGAAGTGAATCCCGGGGAAGCATAGATAAACAAAGGGTCGTTATAGATGTTTCTTTCCAGTGAGGACATATCTGACCCCTTCCATCTTACGAAAAGGCAGATCTTTTTCTATGCCTGAAACCGCCAGGACCGGGTCCTGGACAAAGGCCCCGCCCAGATAGTCCAGGCCCAGATCAAAAAGGCAGGAGGCCATGGGGGTGCTGGGGCCAAGCATGATTTTAACCGCGTTTTCCCTGGTCAGGTTGATAATTTCTCCCAGGGTATTGTTCAGTAAGGTGGTGGCGGTAATGGCAACCAGATCGGCCCGGGGCAGGATATCCTGCTTCATGTGTTCGGGGAGATCCATGCTGCCTGGAGACAATTCCAGGACCCAGAAATTTTTAAAGTCCCGGCCCATTTTTTCCACAAAAGGAAAGTGACCGATTATGGCCACATTTTTGTTTTTTCCCAGACAGCGCACAAGGTCCTGGACTTTGGTCTCCTGTCCCGGCTTGTCCTGATTGAGTAAAGAGTTTATGGCTGCCAGTCCCAGGGAGGCATTGACTGTGTTCTGGTGTTCCAGACTGGTGGCGACGGAATGGGCTGAATCTCCGTGTTCAGGGGCAGAGCCGGGGGTTTCCTGAATAAAGCGGGGTGGTTTTGAGCACAGACCTGTACCTGATTCACTCATGACCGCGACCATGTGAGCGCCCGAAAAAGTACTGAGAATTTTTGAGTCCGGCCGGTCCAGGGCTTCTGATATTACAGACTTAAGAATCTGGGAATGAGTAATGATCATTATTTATCCTCGATTGTAAGCGCCTTGCCAGGCATTATCCGGAACCAAATCACCAAACCAACATCGGCCGGGTTTCTGGATCGCGGATTCAGGGTTTATCACCTGGAATCTGCTGGCCGGATTATTATCCTGGATTTGAGTGTATGCCAAGAGGAAAATAAAACAGGGATCTTTACATTCGCAGGGCTTTGAGCTAGAAGATATATTTTTTTATATAAGGACAAGGAGAGGATATTTATATGAACAATCAGGACATTGAATATTTCAGGACCATGCTCAAGACCATGCGTCAAGACATTCAGGAGAAAGGTGAAAATACCATAGAAGATATGACTGAAGACCGGGAGATGCATGCGGATCCGGCGGACCGGGCTTCAGCCGAATCCGAACGGGCCTTTATCCTCAGGCTGCGTGACCGGGATCGCAAGCTTATTCAGAAAATCGACCAGGCCCTGCAACGGATTGAAGAAGGGAGTTTCGGGGTATGCGATGAATGCGGCGATGATATAGCCATCCCCAGGCTCAAGGCCAGACCGGTTACCACCCTTTGCATCAAATGCAAGAGCAGACAGGAACAGGCTGAATCCCTGCATGGAGACTGATCCTGTTGAATACCGGGAAGAGAATTTGTTATCTCTAATACAGACTGATCCATATCCAGGCTCATGGTTATAAGCGAAGCTGCAGGTTCTGAGCGGTTTTTAATATGGAAGCCAATTTTTTCCGTTTCGCTGTTGATGAGCTAAACTCAAAAATTACGGGTCTGCGGATACAAAAAGTCTTTATGCCCGGCCGGGGTGTGTGGACTTTTTCTTTTGGCGGACCATATAATCTTTTGTTTTTCTGTCTCCCCAGGACAGGTGGTTTTTTTCTTTCCCGGGATAAGCCCGCCAACCCCGCCCAGCCTTCATCTCAAGCTATGTGGCTGCGCAAGAGGATCAAAAATCAAAAAATTATCAGATGTATGAATTTCTGGCCCTGGCGCAGGGCAGCCTTTGAATTGTCGGGTACTGAAGAATTTCTGGTCCTGGACATCCGCAAGGGGATATCTCTGGTTCGAGATCCGGGTGAACCGGAATTCAGCCTGTCCTGGCCGCGTCCGGAGGAAATCGAACTCAGCCCTGAAATCTGGAAAACCCATCCGCATATCACTCCTTTGCTTCGTCGCGCCTTGTCCGGGCTTCCCTCCAAGGAAGCCAGCCAACTCTTAAAAGATCTTGAATCCGGAAATCCACCTGGTTTTTATCTTCATGAAGTCAGCAAGGGCAACAGACAGCCTGGATGTTTTCCGCTGCATGACGCGGCTGGATATGAAAATTTTCCCTGCGCGCTGGAGGCAGCCAGGGCTCATGGATGGCCAATAGTGAGCGCAGCTCTTGATGATGCCCGGGCCAGGACCAGGGCGGTTGATGCAGAAATTAAAAGACTCGGCAAAAACCTGGATAAGCTCCGTAAGGATAAACAAAGACTGAATCTGATGGTGCAAATGGGACAGTCAGGGGAGCTGATAAAGGCAAACCTGTACAGCCTTGATTCAGGGGCAAGAAAAGAAGAGCTGCGCCTCACCGGCGCTGACGGAGCAGAAATAAATATCCGGCTTGATCCAAAAAAGACCATACAACAGAATATGGTCAGGTTTTTTAACCGGGCAGCCAAGGGACGGCGCGGTCTTGAATTTGTTGGAAAAAGAGAAAAAGAACTGCAGCAAAAACTGAAAAATATTTCAGCCGGTGATTTTATAGATCATGTGCCCAGCAGTAAAGGCAGTGATGCAGCGAAAAAAGTATCTATGACCAGATCAGCGCCTGGTTGCAGTTCTTTTCGGTCCAGTGACGGTTTTCTTATCCTCCGGGCCAGAAACAGACAGGCCGGACATAAACTCTTAAGCACGGCTGCAGCACCTCATGATCTGTGGTTTCATGTCCAGGATGGACCAGGGGCGCATGTTATCCTTAAAAGAGCGCATGAACTTATGCAGGTTCCTGAAAAATCCATGAAAGAGGCTGCCGGCCTGGCAGCCCTTGCCAGCTACAGAAAAAATGACCTTAAGGCCGCAGTGTATTGTGCCAGGGTTAAAGATGTGCGTAAAATCAAGGGTCTGCAGCAGGGAATGGTTCAGGCGGACAGGGTTCTCAGGTCCATCACCGTATATATTGATCCGGACCAGGAGGGCCTGCTGAAGATATCCTGATGCCTGTGTCCGCAGCGCCACAGGGCCACAGGACAGGAAGGCGGGCAGGAAAAAGCAAGTCAGGGGGAAGATACATACTTTTACACAAAGGAGATTATTTTGACCAAAAATTTAGATGCTCATCTTGATGAACTGCAGGAAAAGATTAATGAACAGACCCTGGAGGATTTCGGTCCAGAGGTTTATAAACGCTGGAAAGAGCCCGGGCATATGGGCAGAATGGAAGATTATCATTCAAAAGCGAGGCTGACCGGTTCCTGCGGGGACAGCGTGGAAATCTATCTTAAGTTTGAAAAAGACAGGATTGTTGAAGCCAGTTTTTTCAGTGACGGTTGCGGGCCCAGTGTGGTTTGCGGCTCGGTTGCCTGCGAGCTGGCCCTGGGCAGAAACCTTGAGGATGCAGCTTCGGTTGACGGGAGGGATATCCTGAGGATATTAAAAGGTCTTCCTGAAGACAAGGAACACTGCGCTTTCCTGGCGGCCAGGGCCTTGCAGGAAGCGGTTCATAATTATCTTCAAGAGTCATGAAAATGAAATTCGGGAACCAGGCAGATGTGGATCCCTTATAAAAGACAGTGAACAGTTTCCATATAAGAAACTCATTATCAGGGTGTTGAAAATCTCCCAATTGCTGCGTCGCTACAAAAAGTTCAAACTCTTACGTATCCTAAATACGCTGCGACCTTGAACTTTTTTTGCTCCTTGCACTTGAAATTTTTGAACACCCTGCCTGGTAAGGACTTTTTCAACAAGCTGTTATGGATATTTTAGCAGGGGGAGTGCCTGTTCAGAAGATTTCTGTTCTGGACAGGCACTCCCCGGGAAAAGACAGGTCAGGCTGATTTGGCTTCCTGTTCATAAATCAGCAGCGGTTCAACTCCGTTCTCTACGACTGCCTTGTTTATCAGGCATTCTTTGACTCCTTTTAAAGAAGGAAGCTGATACATAACTTCCAGCATGATGCTTTCCATTACATTTCTGAGTCCTCTGGCTCCGGTCTTTCTTTCCAGGGCTTTGTGGGCAATGGCTTTAAGGGCGTTTTGAGTGAATTTCAGCTCGATATCGTCCAGGTCCAGCATTTTTTTGTACTGCTTGACCAGAGCGTTTTTGGGTTCGCTAAGAATCCTGATGAGATCGTCCTGGGTCAACTCCCTCAAGGAAGAAACCACGGGTATTCTGCCAACAAACTCAGGTATCAGCCCGTACTTGATCAGGTCCGCCGGATGAGCCTTGCGCATCAGTTCATCGGATGCTTCCCGGTCTTTGTTGAAGAGGTCGGCGCCAAAGCCCATCCCGCTTTTCTGCACTCTTTGCCGGACAACATTGTCCAGGCCTATAAAAGCTCCTCCTGCAATAAACAGGATATTGGAAGTGTCCAGACGGATAAATTCCTGCTGAGGGTGTTTGCGTCCTCCTTTGGGGGGGATATTTGCTTCCGTACCCTCTATTATCTTGAGCAGGGCCTGCTGCACTCCTTCGCCTGAAACGTCTCTGGTGATGGACGGGCTGTCGGTTTTTCTGGCGATTTTATCAATTTCATCAATATAAATGATGCCTTTGCCTGCCGCTTCCAGGTCATAGTCAGCATTCTGGACCAGCTGGACCAGGATGTTTTCCACGTCCTCGCCGACATAACCGGCTTCGGTCAGGGTGGTGGCATCGGCAATGGCAAAAGGAACCCTCAGAATCCGGGCCAGTGTCTGAGCCAGCAGGGTCTTGCCGGATCCGGTTGGACCTATGAGCAGAATATTGCTCTTATCCAGTTCCACATCGTTTTTTTGGCGGGTATAGCGGACTCTTTTATAATGATTATATACAGCCACAGCCAGGATTTTCTTGGCATCGTCCTGGCCGATTACATAATCATCAAGAGCTTTTTTGATTTCTGAGGGAGGCATAAGGGATTCGCTTTCGATTCCCTCTTCCTCATGGTCCTGGGCGATAATCTCATCGCACAGGTGCACGCATTCGTTGCAGATATATACATCCGGTCCGGCTATAAGCCTGTCAACCTCATCCTGGGTCTTGCCGCAGAATGAGCAACACAGATCATAAACATAAGGCTTTTTTTTAGCCATTTGGTCACCTCGAATAGCTGAATTTCTGAATAATCAGCTTAATTTGTCAACTTCGCTTCTGGAAGTGAGAACATTATCAATAAGTCCGTAGTCTTTGGCTTCCTGGGCGCTTAAATAGTAATCCCGGTCCGTATCATGCTCGATTTTGGACAGTGCAGCGCCGGTATGCCTGGCCAGGATTTCATTTAGTTGCGATTTGAGTTTGATAATCTCCTTGGCCTGGATGTCAATGTCAGTGGCCTGGCCCTGAAAACCGCCCATGGGCTGATGGATAAGTATCCGGCTGTGCGGCAGGGAATATCTCATGCCTGCCTGACCCGCGGCCAGAAGCAGAGAACCCATGCTGGCTGCCTGCCCCAGGCACAAAGTGGCTACAGGAGCTGAAATATACTGCATGGTGTCGTAGATGGCCATGCCCGCGGTTACAGAACCTCCAGGAGAATTAATGTAAAGGTTGATTTCCTTGTCCGGGTTTTCCGACTCCAGGAAAAGGAGCTGGGCGCAGATGAGATTGGCTATGTTGTTGTCAATGGGCGTGCCCAGGATAATAATCCTGTCCTTGAGCAGCCTGGAGTAGATGTCAAAGGCCCTCTCGCCCCTGCCAGTGCTTTCTATGACCATGGGAATATTATAACTCATTGTGTCTCCTTGATTAACTCTTCTGATTTTTCTGGTAAAGGATTCAGCCATCTGGCTGCTATGCCTGGTCCTGCTGATCTTCAGAGTTTTCTTCATCCTTAACCGGAGGAATGATTTTTATCTCGGCCTTTTCATAGATGTGTTCCATGGCTTTGTCCGCCAGCAGGCTGTCTTTCAGGGCAAACATGAGATTGTTTTCCTCGTAGAAGCTTTTTACCTTGTCAAAATCCTGGCCGCTGTTGCGGGCTATGGTTCGAAGATAAGCATCAATTTCCTGGGGGTCAACTGTGAGTTCCTCACGGGCGGCCACAGCCAGAAGGAAAAGCTGGGATTTGACCATGTCCTCGGCATCCGCCCTGAACATCTCCTGCAGTTCTTCCGGGGTTTTGCCCAGAGAGTCAAAGCTTTTTCCTTTTTTCTCAGTTTTGTTTTTCAGTTCGGCAATTTTCTGTTCGATCTGGCCTTTTACCAGAGATTCCGGGAGTTCAAAATCAACCTTGTCCTTGAGTTCGTCCAGTGCTTTTTTCTGGGCTGTGCTTTTATGAAGCTGTTTTCTGGATCCGATATAAGATTTTTCAATGACTTCTTTCATCTGGTCAATGCTTTCGAATCCACCCGCCTTTTGAGCAAGTTCGTCATCCACTTCAGGAAGCTTTTTTTCCTTAATGGAATGCAGGGTTACTTTCATCAGCACGTTCTGACCGGCCAGTTCTTTATTGAGAAAATCTTCAGGCAGAGTGATTTCTGCTTCATCGGTCTGACCGGGTTTGATGCTTTTGACCAGATCTTCAAAAGCAGCCAGGGCGTTACCCTGCCCCAGAGTCATCTGAAAGTTGTCCGCCTTGACACCTTCAACCGGTTTTCCGTCCTTATAGGCTTCAAAGTCAATGACCACGACTTCGCCGTCCCGGGGAGGTCTTTCTTCGCCCACCACGACCATTTCAGCCAGGTTGTCCCTGACCCGGTCAATTACCTTCTGCACTTCGTCCGGATTGAATTCCACGTCTTCTTCTTCAATGGTGATGCCGGTATAATCCGGAAGTTCAAATTCCGGAGCGACTTCAAAGCTGATGGAATAATTAAAGTCTTCGCCCCGGCTCATCTGCCCGGCATCCACATCAATGCGCGAAAGCGGATTGATTTTCAGCTCACTGAGTATCTGGTTGATATGCAGATTAATGAGTTCAGAGGTGGCTTCGTTGTATATCTGTTTCTTGAACTTGTTTTCAACAACCGATGAAGGAACTTTTCCTTTGCGAAACCCCTTTATATCAACCTGGTTGCGATACAAGGCGGTGGTGGCGGCCAGAGAAGCATGAACCTCTTCAGCCGGAACCTGGATTTTAATCTCTTTTTTTACCGGGCTAATGTCTTCAACATTATATTCCATTGTACTAAATCCTCCCTGAAAATAGATTTGGACAGAAACAATTAAGTCCAAAATTTAAAAGTCATGATTATGGAGTTCCTAATATAACTCCAGACCTTGTTTAAAATTTTTCAAATATATATTGTAACCGGCAGACAGTTGTGTCCTCACGCGGGATAATGGTGCGAGAGGGGGGAGTTGAACCCCCACGGTTATACCGCTGGATCCTAAGTCCAGTGCGTCTGCCAATTCCGCCACTCTCGCACAAAAGTTAAACATTTAAGTCTATCTGACAATTAATAGTTAGTCAAACATATAATTATCCTGTCAGTCCTGAAAGCTGAGCCTCAAAAGATGCTTTGCCAGTCCGCCAAGCTCTTTCGGGGTGCAGCCCAGAACGTCCTTCCAGACCAGGTCAGATTCCATGCAGAAGTACAGCTGACTGGACAGCCCGCCGTGTTTGAGTTTTCCAGCTATGTGTCTGAACTGTTCAAGCCTCAGAGGCAGGAGAAGTCTGGTTTTGCCGTCCATACCTGTGATGAATTCATTGTATATGTAGGTTGAACCGGGGTGATTGCGCATGATCAGGTCTTTGAGCCCTGGCATGTACCTGAAGGAACCCAGGCTGATATAGGCGATGTTTTCAGGTTTTAGATAATCCAGGATCATCTGCACGGTGCGGGAATATCCTTTTTCCCATCCTGGATAGTGGATAATTGGATCAAAATGAAGACACACTCTGAATCCCTGATCTGCGCAGTACCTGGCCGCTCGCAGGCGTTCCTCCAGAGTGGATGCGCCTTTTTCCTCGGTTGAAACAATGTCCGGACTGTTTACAGACCATGCAGGAAGCACCCCCCGGGTTGATGAGGTCTTTTTCATCCAGGTAAGGTCAATGATTTTGGATTTGAGCTCCAGGCGGACATTGGGATAATCTTCAAGAAACGCCACCAGATCGGATGAATATTCAGTAAGGTGTTCCAGGGCCAGAGAATCCGTAAACTCGCCGGTTCCCACCCTGAAAAGCCTGTTTTTGTCCCGTCCAAAGGCGCTGTCCAGCTCAGACCACAAATCATTCTGATTGGCCCAGACTTTGAGGACCTGATCGTGAAAATAGGCCTGCAAAATGCAATAGCTGCAGTTCAGGGGACAATTTTCACCAATATGGATTATCTGATACCCGCAACACTGGTATGTCCGGGTGGCTGGGCAGGGCCGCAGGAATTTACCCCGGTAATGTTTAAGATAGAGCGCCAATGAATTGTCATGTGTTTCTTCCTGGAAAACGTCCTGTCCGGCCAGGATGGTCTTTACCGGAATCCCGGGCAGCCTGCCGGTGACCCTGCGGGTCAAAGAAGTATGAAGGACCTCTTCATCCACATAGATTTTACCCGGAAGGGGCATATGCCCGGGGAGGTTTGCTGTAAAGGATTTCTGCATGTTATTTGACCGGCCAGTCGTCCAGGGCGCCGGACTGGTAAATCCGTTCAAGTCCGGCCAGGGCCTTTTTTAAATCATGTCTGCTGTTTATCCTGGTAGAGAATTGAATTTCCCTGGATTCAAATTCATCCCTGTGCTCCACGCGCCATCCTGAACCCGCGGCTGTGCTGCGAAGCCTTTGTTCAAGGTCGTTTTTCATGGTGGACAGAACCGGGTATCTGGCCTGAAAAGCCAGTTTGAGGATGGTTTTAATTTTGTCCTGGGGAGAGAGGTCTGTGTCCAGGATAGAAGCTAAATTCAGTTCTTCAATGAGTTGACGCAGTCCTTTATGGTCCATTCTGGCTTTTTCATGAAGCCAAGTCAGGAGATTGATGCTGTTGTTCCTGGACCAGCTCAGCCTGGAAAAAAAGGGAAACAGGCATTGCAGGTCTTCAGGTCCGGCATGTTTCAGGGTTCGGGAACATTCCAGAGAAATATTGCCTTGGGCCAGAAGGGTGTCCCAGGCAAAAGGCAGGTCCAGCCAGTTTTGCCAGAGTGTCTGCATTTTTGATCCCGGCTTTATTTCCAGTTCAGTCCATACTTCCTGTGAGAGGCTGCCTGCTGATTGAAAATAGCGCAGGGCCGGGATTATCTTTCCGGGATTGAGGCTCTGATTCTGATTGGATAAGAGATAGACAAGTCCTTTTTGATACTCTCCTGCAGGAGGAATTTCCAGGGCCATGATATCACGGCCAAGACGTATTAAAGCCCTGGCCCGCCTGTATCCGGCCACCAGGGTTTTCCGCCCGGAGATGTCCATTATCAAGACCGGCTCTATCTGCCCGATACGCTCAATACTGCGCACAAAATCCTGTTCAGGTTCTCTGGCCCAGAAAAGACACGGATCTGACAAAGTTATTTCTTTCGGAGAAATAAGTAGTAATTCTGGAGCTTTATTCATAAGGTTTCAGTGACTGCCCCTAACTGGCTGCCCCAAGTCTCCCAATTGCCGCGGGGCTGGAAGCCTGAGTTTAAGGTTCAAAGTTCAGTGTTCAACGTTAAAGAGTAAGAAAAAGAAATTGATTCCGGAAACTTTTTTGCTTTTTATCCGGCACTCTATTGAGAGTATATTTTCAGACACGAGCGATTATCCGCAACTCAAGTGAGTGCCGGACAACTTGACAACTTTTCAATCATCTTTCAATAGGACAGAATCATTGATTGCGCAATTGTCCCGGATATGCCGGGACCAACGATTACTCCGGTCTGCTGATTATGTCCATGCTCAAGATGGTGGTGATATTCTTTTTTGATTTTGGCATAAGCCCTTGTTGAAAAAAAGGGTTTTTCAATGTATGCAAAAATAATTGCAGGTGTGGTTGAACCTAGACTCTCATTATCACCAAACAAGAATAGAAATGATCAAAGGGGGCAAATTTAATGCTGGATAAGTTGGAAAATCAAAGAACCTACGCCTTGGTCGGGCACGGCGGAGCCGGTAAAACTTCCGTAGCTGAGATGATTCAGTATAACTGCAAAGCCATTCAGAGACTGGGTAAGATAGAAGAAGGAACCACCGCTCTTGACTTTGAGCCCGAGGAAATCAAAAGAAGAGGGAGTGTCCAGCCTGGTTTTGCCACTTTTAACTGGAATAAAAACCAGCATTTTCTGGTAGATATCCCCGGTGATAATAATTTTATCGGCGACATTAATTATCTTTTGACAGCTGTGGACTCGGTTGTCTTTGTCATTGATGCCATTGACGGAACCAAACCCCTGACCAAGAAAATCTGGTCTGAAACCAGAAAGCTTAACCTGCCGGCCCTGTTTTTTATCAATAAGATGGACCGGGAAAGGGCCAACTATGAGATGGCTTATCAGAGTCTCATTGACATCCTGGGCATTAAGCCAGTTCAGCTTTATCATCCCATTGGCGCGGAGTCCGGTTTCAAAGGGATTGTGGATATTCTGGAGAACAGGGCGTATTTCTTTGCTGAGGATGGAAAGCTTACCCCGGGGGATATTCCTGAAGATATGGCTGACATGATCGAAGAAACCAGGGAGGCTGCCGTAGAAAATATCGCTGAGAGTGACGAAGAATTGATGGAGAAATATCTGGAAGAAGGCAGCCTGACTTCGGATGAGATGTACAAGGGGCTGCGTCTGGGGGTTTTGTCCGGGGAAATTGTTCCTATCTGCGTAGGGGCGGCCCTGGAGAATAAAGGTGGACAAAAACTCATGGAGGCTATTCAGCAACTCCTGCCTTCGCCTCTGGAACATGCCGACTGGCAGGGCAGAGACGGAACCCAGAGAAAATCCCATCCTGATGAGCCGGTGGCTGCCTTTGTTTTTAAGACAATCACTGATCCCTTTGCCGGTCATTTGAGTATGATGAGGATCCTGTCCGGCAGGTTGTCTCCGGACATGACTCTTGCCAACCCTGTGAAAGAAGAAAAGGAAAAACTTGGCCAGCTTCTTTTTCTGGAAGGCAAGAAACAGACTCCGGTTAAAACGGAAATAGGCCCCGGTGCTATAGTGGCCGCTCCCAAGCTCAAAAAAACCACAACAGGAGACACTCTTTGTCAGGAAGGAGGGTCATTTATCCTGGAAACCGAAGATCTTCCTCCCTGCATACTGTCATACGCCCTGGCTGCCGAGGTTAAAGGCGAAGAAGACAAGGTGTTTTCAGCGGTACAAAGGCTTCTGGATGAGGATGTCAATCTGACTCTGGCCAGAAATGAAGAAACCGGTGACATGCTTTTGTCAGGCATGGGACAGCTGCATATTGAAACCGCCGTGGAAAAAGCCAGGAGACGCTACAAGGCCAGTATAGTACTTAAAACTCCCAAGATTCCATTTCGCGAAACCATCAAAGGCAAGGCCGAGGTCCAGGGAAGATATAAGAAACAGACCGGAGGCAGGGGCCAGTTCGGGGATTGCTGGATCAGGCTTGAGCCCAGGCAGAGAGGCGAAGGATACGAATTCGTGGACGCTATTGTTGGCGGCGCCATCCCCAGGCAGTATATTCCGGCCGTTGACAAGGGTATTCAGGAAACCGCGGCTAAAGGAGTAATTGCCGGGTATCCCGTGGTTGATTTTAAGGTAACTCTTTATGATGGATCATATCACAGCGTTGATTCTTCTGAAATGGCCTTTAAGATAGCGGGCTCCATGGCTTTTAAAAAGGCTGTTGAACAGTGCAGGCCCGTACTGCTTGAACCCATAGTCCTGGTCCAGGTTTATGTGCCTGATGAATATATGGGCGATGTGATCGGAGATCTTTCCAGCAAAAGGGGGAAGGTTCTGGGATCAGATTCAGACAAGGGCATAACCGAAGTGCGCGCTCATGTGCCCATGTCTGAGATCCTGCAGTATGCTCAGGATCTGCGGTCCATGACCGGCGGGCAGGGAACATTTACCATGGAGTTTGATCATTATGAAGAATGTCCCGCGCCCATAGCGGAAAAGATTATCGCGGAAAGCCGTGAAGACCAGGCCGGCTGATATAGAATCCGGCAGATAGTTTGACGCTGAATTGACCCGGCGTCTTCTTCAGGCGCCCTGTATTTCAGGCTTGAAACAACAGTTTTGCTGGCAGTTGTTTCAAGCCTGATTTTTTTTGCATGCAGGCGGATGTCCGGGTTTTTTATTGTGTTTTGGACGGTATTAAGATATATTAAAAAATTATATTTCAGACATAAG
>JBKHCI010000059.1:0-9786 GCA_046541915.1 Desulfonatronovibrio sp.
TGCCAGGGATTCTGGTCTGATCTAAGCAGGGTCATTGATGGTGTTTAGCAGGACGCGGCAATTGGGAAATTTTCATCTAAACTGAGCGATTTTTAATGTAACTGTCCAGCATCACTGTCATTGCGAGCACCCGGAGGGTGCGTGGCAATCTCTTGGATAAATAGCTGAGATTGCTTCGCTTTGCTCGCAATGACAGATGAAAATCGCTCAGTTTAGATTTCAATACCCTGTTAAGAGAGAAGAAATTTTATTCCGCCCGGAAGGCGGACTAAAAGATTATCAATGGCCTTTGGCGATGGCCCATGCAATCAAAGGCTTTCGACCAATGATTGCCCGTCATGCAAATCGTGCCTGCCCGGTTCAATTTTTTTAAATCTGGGTTAATCCTGTCTAAGTTTCTTGTTTTTTTGAGGGTTTCAAGAGTAAGGTACTAAAAAATAAAGGTGTGTTATGTCAGAATCAATGTGGTCTCTGCGGGTAAGCTCTGATTTCAGTTCTTCGCATCAGCTCCTGAATTACGGTGGAAAGTGCGAAAGCCTTCACGGACACAATTTTCAGGTTGAGGTAGAGGTAAGCGGACATGAGCTTGAACCTGATACAGGCATGCTTATGGATTTTAAAGTGCTTAAGCAGAAGCTGGCGGAAGTGCTGTCTGAACTGGATCATACACATTTGAATGATCATGAATACTTCCGGGAGGTGAATCCTTCATCGGAAAATCTGGCCAGATTTGTCTACAACCGGTTGAAAAAAAATCTGCCCCCAGACAAGGTCCGTCTTGATTGGGTCATGGTGGCTGAAAAGGATTCTTCCAGGGCTTTTTACCGGGAGCTGCAATAAATGCCAGCAGGCTGGCCAAGGCTTTTCCAGATAACGGGTCATGGAGCTGGCCTCTTGTTCCAGGTTGTGGTGAACCGAAATTTTTTAATGATCTATCAGTAACTATTCAGCACAACTCATAATGTACCTCAAAAGCCTGGAGCCTGTCCGGGTTTCGCAATGTTGCAATGTTTGACCTGCGACGGTTCCGTTAGACAAAACCAGCATTTGCTTTGTTAAACCAAAAATAAAATGGTTTTGTCTTAGGGAACCGCGACAGGGAGTTTTGCAACATAAGAAAACCGGATTGGCTCCAGACTTTAAAAATATGGTGAATAGATACGTCTGTCAGGCCCCGGTTTTTTGCCTGCTTTGCTCAAGTCTTTGCCGGCCAATGAGGTTGAGGATTACGCTGTTCAGCCTCCTGGTGATTTTGGGGTCATATTTCTGGCTGGCGCTCATCATGTATTCCAGGGCCTTGTCACAGGACAGGGCTTTTCCATCTCTTGTCATGGTCAGTTCACAAAAGGTGTGACAAACCGCTGTTATCCTTCCATGCAGAGTGATTTCCGTTCCCTTTAATCCCCTGGGCAGTCCGGAACCGTCAATCATTTCCCTGTGTTCAAGGTGACAATTAAGAACTACGTCCTCCATAACATCGAGTTTGCGCATGATGGCGGCCCCGTTCATTGGATAATTGGTGAGCTTGGCCTGTTCATCCCTGCTCAGGTTGGTCTTCTTTTCCAGGATAAATTTTGGGACCCTGGTCAGGCCCAGCATATGGGTGAAAAGTCCCAGGGCAAGCTGGTCCAGGGTCTTTCTCTTGAGACTTTCCCCCTGCGCTTCCATGAAGATGGCCAGCCCGATAATTCCCGAGTTGTAGGAAAGATGAGTGTGGGAGTATTCATCATGGAGCAGGTCCAGCAAATGGTTTATCCTTGTTCTTTCTGTCCAGAGATATTCAGTGAGCACCCAGATGTCTGATTTGAGTTTTTCCAGAACAGCGGCTACCGGCTGGTCATAGAATTTCGAAATCTTATCCGTAAGGGCGTATTTTATGATGTAGGTGATTTCATCCCTGGTCAGGTTTTTGTCCACCAGGATGAGATCCAGCTGTTTGCTTATGTGTTTGGCGTAAATTTTGTGATCGGACCTGGATACAAACAGACTGCCTTCTCTGCTGAGGCGGGTCATGTCCTTCTGCTGATCTTTAGTGAGCCGGTTTTCCGCGTAATAAAACGGAGTCAGCTGGGCAATATCTTCTTTAAAGTGATACAGATTCAAGGGGAGCCTGAATTTGGGAAAGCTGTCCAGAATATCGGGTGAAACCTGGTAAAATTCTTCATTCAGGCTTTCAGTATCAATAGTTGTTTGAGCCATGGTTTTGTTCTCTCAAAAGTTCAGGGTTCAAAACGTAAAATAAGTGTAACTACTCACCATATTTTTTACTGCCAGCCAAAAAACCTGTCATCCGTAATCAACCTGTTTACTGTTGGATTCCGGCTTTCGCCGGAATGACCGAAAAAAGCAATGTCCTGATTCAACCGTCACCCCGGACCAGATCCGGGGTCCAGGTCTTTTTGTCCGATCTTGCTGAATAATTACAATAAATGTAACTACCTGAATCCGTGAAAGCAGGTTCCGGGATTTGACAAAAGGACCGCAAAAACTCGCTTCAAGGCGGTCTAAATCAAAATCAAGGCCTTGCCAGTGATGATGTTTTGGTGGAAAACCCTGTTTATCTTCTAAATCAACTCAGGTGGTTAAAGGATTTTGATTAAGTCCGCCTAAGTCGCTCAGACAGTTTGCAGGCCTTTTGTCAAATCCCGGAACCTGAGTAAGCAATAAGTTCGAAAATACCAACTTCACGGATTCAAGCAACTATTCAGCAAAGTCACCAGCCAACCTTGAGTTATCTGTTGAAGACGCACGCACGCCAGCTATTTTCTGTATATTTTTAAAAGGTTTGTCAGTGATCTTTCCTGGCCGGTTTTGGGGTGCCCGGCAGTTATGACCAGTTTGTCTCCGGCTGAGAACTGGCTACAGTCTTCAGCGAACAGCTCCGCTCTTTGCAGGTGATCCTTGGGTATCTCGGAAATGTTGACTGACAAGACTCCCCATGAAAAATTCATATATTTCTGCATGTTGGTGTTGGGGCTGAGGCCGTATATCGGCTGCAGCGGCCTGCATGAACTAATAAGCCTTGCTGTGAATCCGGAATTTGTGTGGGCAACCAGAGCCCGGGCGTCGACTTTCTGGGCCATGAGGCACGCGGCAAAAGCCAGAAAATTTTCACTTCCTGATTTGCCTGGTTCAATAGGGCTTACCCCCCTTTCAAAGAACAGTTTTTCAGCCTCTTCCGCGATTTGTCCCATATATCCCACACACTCCACCGGATACTGTCCCACAGCGGTTTCTTCGGAAAGCATCAGGCAGTCAGCTCCGTCCAGCACAGCGTTGGCCACGTCAGTGGTTTCAGCCCTGGTAGGCATGGGGTTGTGTACCATGGACAGGAGCATCTGGGTGGCCACAATTACCGGTTTGGCAGCTGCGTTGCACGCGGCAATAATTCGTTTCTGCAGGGTGGGCAGGGACGGCAGAGGACATTCCAGTCCGAGATCCCCCCGGGCGACCATGACCACGTCGCATATGTCAATGATTTCCTCCAGTCTTTTCAGGGCGACTTCCCTTTCCAGTTTGGCTATGACCGGGATCCATTTTCCCTGATCCGCAATGATGTCCTTGGCTTCGGCAATGTCTTCGGGCCCCTGGACAAAGGACAGGGCTACCGCGTCAATACCCAGCTTCAGTCCTTCAACCAGATCAACCTTGTCTTTGGGGGTAAGGGCGGAAATGGATGTTTTAATTCCAGGGATGGACACGCCTTTGCGCGAGGTAATGATCCCGGCATCCTCAGCAACCAGTTTGAGTATGCGGTCCAGGCGGGCAACTACTTCAAATTTGAGGCCGCCGTCGCTAACCCGGACAATATCTCCAATGTCAATATCCCCCAGTATGTCAGCGTGATCAAAAGGGATATACCGTGGATGCTCTTCCCGGAATTCTGAAGGGCCCATGAATACTTCTTCCCCGGCATTGATGCTCATGGGTGACTCTTTAAGGTCGCCGGTTCTTATTTTGGGGCCTGAAAGGTCCTGAAGGATGGTCACGCTGGTGGCGGTTTCTTTTTCCACATCCCTGATTCTCTGAAATATATCTTTGAATTCATCCGCGTTGCCGTGAGAAAAATTGAGACGAAATATCCTAACTCCCTTCCTGACCAGGCGGGTGATCATGGACTTTTCCCGGCAGGCAGGGCCAATGGTGGCAATGATCTTGGTATGCATGTTTTCTCCTTTTAATCCGCTGGAACCAGGCAGCCCGGGCAGGTGACCCATTTCTGGCGCTTAATTGAGGGCATATTTAAAACTTTGTAAGTGTTCACCCCAATTTTTAATTTTGGGTAAAGCCCGCATCCTGGTGAATAGATACAAAAATTTTTTACAGGATTGCGTGAATAATTTGAAAAATCAATGTTTTTTTAAAAAAACGGTTAATTATTCATCATAATCAGGGGGCAAACAAACAGTATTGCCAAAGACCAGTAAGGACATCTGCGGTAACCAACCAGAAAAGTTTGGTGAATAGACAGAAAAAGATTAAAAAAAATATTTAATTAATTCCATAAAAATTAGCTTGTTACTATTTATTTTTCCTTTTTTATTAATAAAATTGACTAATTTGTTCTTTTTCCTCTTGACTTTTCCTTGCCTAAAGTGAAATCCGGTGGTAAAAAGTGGTAAATAGTGGATGAGGAATAATGTTTAGAGGACACAGCCAAAGAAGCATAGACCCCAAGGGCAGGCTAATGCTGCCGCCCGAATTCAGGGACAGGATAATGGAAATGTCGCCGGACGGCAACATTATGATTACTAATTTTGATGATTGTATTGTGGCCTATCCGTTGTCTGAATGGGAGGAGATTGAAAGCAGCTTTAACAAATTGAACATGGCCAACCGAAAGTTCAGGGATTTTCACAGATTTTTTATATCCGGGGCAACCCAGGTCAGGCTGGATAAGCAGGGTCGGATTCTGGTGCCTCCTTATCTTCGTTCTTATGCCGGGATTACCAAGGAAGTTGTTCTTGCCGGGGTGGGCAGAAAGTTTGAGATCTGGGACCTGGACCGCTTTGAAACTCAGCGCAGGAAAATGGAGCAGGATTTTGACGGCATAATGGATTCTCTGGCGGAAAACGGCTTTGAGCTGAGGTTTTAGTAGTGACCACTCATTATTCAGTCATGTCCGGTCAGGTCATAGATTTTTTACAGCCATGCAAGGCGGGCAGGTACTTTGACGGAACCATTGGGCTTGGGGGGCACAGTCTGGAAATTCTGAATTCCTGCGGAGGCGAATGTTTTGTGCTGGGCACTGATCTGGATCAGGATGCGGTTGAGCTTTCCAGGCAGCGACTGAAGGAATTTGAAGACCGGGCTTTTATTTTTCAGGATACATATCGCAATTTTGAATATTACATGGAAGAGCTTGGATGGGATAAACTGGACGGAGTTGTTCTTGATCTGGGAGTTTCTTCTCTTCAGCTGGAAGTTGCTGAAAAGGGTTTCAGCTTTATCAAGGACGGGCCTCTGGACATGAGAATGGGACCGGGAACAGGTTCGGTTTCCGCGGAACGCCTTCTGGAGAAGATATCCTATTATGAGTTGAAAAAAATTATTGGTCAGTATGGGGAAGAGCCCATGGCCGGGCGGATAGCCAGGGCTGTTATTGATGCCAGAGAAAAAAACGGCATCCATACAACCCTGGAACTGGCGGAAATTGTTGAAAAAGCATACCCGGCACGCAGAAGGGCTCTGGCCAGAAATCATCCGGCTACCAAAACTTTTCAGGCTCTGAGGATTGCAGTGAACAAGGAACTGGAAAGTCTTAGAGATTTTTTGGAACGCGTGCTTGACCGGTTAAGTCCGGGCGCCAGGCTAGTGGTTATATCCTTTCATTCTCTTGAGGATAGAATTGTAAAGCATTTTTTTAAACGTGAAGCCACGGAATGTGTGTGCCCGCCAGGGTATCCTGTCTGCCAGTGCGGTCATGAAAAGAAGCTTAAAATATTAACCAAAAAACCTTTTATTCCCACAGATGACGAGATCCGGGAAAACCCGCGCAGCAGAAGCGCCAAGCTCAGATCCGCGGAAAGGATTTAACAGCGAAACGCAGGGCGTCAGGAAAGTGATACTCTTTAGAGGGGCTGGACAAAGAAGACAATGGATTGATGACCTTGCAAGAGCAGGTTTATTGTCATGAGTGGTAAAAGCAAGTCCAGAATATGGGGTTGGCTGACTGTGACACTGGTGATGACCTTTCTGCTGGGACTGACCAAGGTCTGGGTCAATATTGAAAGAGTGGATCTGTCGTACCGCATGCAGAAAATTCAGGAGGAGTACAGAGAAAACCGGGAATTAAGGACCAAGCTGACCATGGAGATGAATAATCTTCTCTCTCCATACAGACTTAAAGAAACAGGCGAGCAAATGGGTCTGTCCGCTCCCAGGGACAGCCAGATAAGAAAAATCCGGGATTAATGATTCATATGCCTAGAAAAGTTTCTAATAACAGGAAGAAAGACAGAACCAGGCTCAAGATCATTCTTGTTCTGTGTCTGGTTATTATTGCCTGGATGGGTTTATGGACCAAGGCTTTCATGGTTCAGGTCATGCAGGGCCAAGAGCTGGCTGCCATGGCTGATCGCCAGTATTTCAGCGAGGAGAAGATTACCGGAAAGAGAGGAGAGATATTTGACAGAAACAAAGTGGTCCTGGCCCAGAGCATTAAAAGCAAGTCTGTTTATGCCAATCCGTTTCTGGTGAAAGATCCTGATTCAGCAGCCGCAGCTCTGGCTGATGCTCTGGAGGCCAAACCGTCCAGAATGAAAAAGCTTCTGAATCAGAAAAGCAGTTTTGTCTGGATCACCAGGAAGATCAGTGACCGTGCGGCTCACAGGGTGGCTACCCGGGATATTCCGGGGATATTTATTATTGAAGAACATTCCAGGGTATATCCGCGCGGCCATATGCTGGGACAGGTTCTGGGTTTTGTGGGCATGGACAATCAGGGACTTGAGGGATTGGAAAAATCTCTTAATGAAACTCTTGCCGGCGCTCAGATGGTTGTAGTCATGCAAAGAGACGCGTCCGGACATAAAATGTCTCTTCTGCCTCAGGATCCTTCGGCAAAAGTGGATGGCCACGATGTAGTACTGACCATTGATTCGGAAATTCAGTTTGCGGCTGAAAAATCCCTTGCTTCAGCAGTGGAAAAAAATAATGGCAAGAACGGGGTGTCGCTGGTGGTTCACATTCCCAGTGGTGATATTCTGGCCTGGGCTACTTATCCTTTTTTCAATCCCAACGATTATCAGAATTCCAATTCTTCAGTCTGGCGGAACAGGGGCGCGGTAGACCTTATTGAACCGGGATCCACCCTGAAGCCGTTTCTAATGGCTGCGGTCCTGGAAGAAGGCATTGCCCGGAGCGATTCACTGTATTTTTGCGAAAACGGCAAGTGGCGTCTGGGCTCCAATAAAATAAAAGACGTAAAAGAATACGGCTGGCTTACTCTTAACCGGGTACTCAGATATTCCAGCAATATATGCTCGGCAAAAATCGGACTGGACCTTGGACCAGGTCCATATTTTCAGTATCTGGACAAACTGGGATTCTCAACTCCCACCAGGCTTCCCCTGCCCGGTCAGGGAAAAGGCATACTCAGACCGCCTCAGACGTGGAGGAAAATGGATCTGGCTAGTATTTCCTTTGGTCAGGGTCTGGCTTCCACGCCGCTGCAGCTGGCCCGGGCTTATTTAAGTCTGGCCAATGAAGGCCGCTTTACCGAACTCAACATTATCAGGGATGAAAAAAGACAGGCCGGTTTCGGTCCCAGGATTTTTTCAAAGGATGTCAGCAAAGAAGTAATGGGGATGCTCAGGGACGCTGTTGAGATGGACGGAACCGGAACCCAGGCCAGAATATCCGGGCTGGAAGTCGGCGGAAAAACCGGAACCGCCCAGAAAGCCTCACCCCAAGGCGGGTACGGCAAAGGATATGTGGCTTCTTTTGTGGGTTTTATTCCGGCCCGTGATCCTGAATATCTGATAATGGCCATAATAGATGAACCTTCTCCGCAGCATTACGGAGGATTGGTGGCAGCCCCGGTTTTTTCTGAAATAGGATCAAGCATTGTTTCTTCGGGACGAGGACTTGGACTCAGAAATATACCGGAAAAAGACCCGGAAATGACCCAGGCCGGCAGGCCTGTTGAAAATGCCAGATTCATTGTGAGTCAGAAGCCCAACAAGAAGGTCTGGGGAGAGCAGGTTCCTGATTTGCGCGGAACCCCTCTGAGACAGGCGGTTGAAGACCTGTTAAGCGCAGGGGTTGTTCCGGTTCTTAAAGGCAGGGGCGTGATTGTAGAGGGACAGGTCCCTGCTCCGGGTGAAAGCTGGAGTAAGGACGGCCAGAAAGTAGTCCTGCACCTTGGTGAATCATGATGGACAAGAAGGCAATGGATTTTAAGCAGCTGACAGAAGAAGCCGGCAAAGGCAGGCCGGTCAAGGTTCATTCCGGACAGATTGAACCTGGGGATATTTTTGTGGCCATGCCGGGGACCAGGTTTGACGGAGCCGGGTTTATTTCTGACGCCCTGAAACGCGGGGCTGCCTGGGTGGTGGCGGGGCCTGGCCAGGCTGATGTGTATCCGGGAGGAAAGGTGCTGACTCACGAGAATCCCGCCCTTGCCCTGGGAGATCTGGCCAGAGCAATGTACGGCACGGACCGGTTAAGTCTTGGCTTAATCGGAATAACCGGAACAAACGGCAAGACAACCACGGCATATTTACTGGAGCATATATTTCAGAAAAGCGGCTTTAAAACCGGGGTTATCGGCACTGTAAACTACCGCTGGGCGGATAAAATCCTGGACGCAGCCATGACCACCCCGGACTGTCTCAAACTTCACGAAATGTTGTCTATCATGGATAAAGACGGAGTTGAGATGGTTATTATGGAAGTCTCGTCCCACGCCCTGGATCAGAACAGGGCCTGCGGTATTGATTTTGACGCAGGCGTTTTCACCAACCTGTCCCAGGACCATCTGGATTATCACAGGGACATGGAGAAATACTTTCAGGCCAAATCCAAACTTTTTCTGAATCCTGAAAAGAAAAGTTCTTTTCAGGCAGTCATCAATGCTGATGATAAATATGGAAAAAGGCTGATAAGCTCTGTTCCCAGGGCAATGGGATTTGGCCTGCATGAATCAGTTCGTCTGGATTTAAAGGGAAGACTTCTGAGAAATGACCGCACCGGCATAAGCCTGGAATGCGCTTATAAAGGTCAGCAATGGGTCATACATTCATCTCTTTGCGGCAGGCATAATGGATATAATCTGCTGGCTGCCCAGGGCGCGGCCCTGAGTATGGGGCTTGGGCCTGAACATTTTGCCTGTCTTGAATCGTTCGGCCAGACCCCCGGGCGTCTGGAAAAGGTGCTAAATGATCTGAACCTTGATATTTATATAGACTATGCACATACCCCGGACGCTCTGGAAAACGTATGTCTTGCCCTTAAAGGGCTGGATTTTGAGCGGATAATTGTTGTGTTTGGCTGCGGCGGCAACAGAGACAAAACCAAGCGCCCACTCATGGGCAAAGCAGTTGCCGCACTGGCTGATGTTGTTTTTCTGACTTCGGATAATCCAAGAGATGAAGACCCGGAAAGCATAATTGAAGACATAAAGCCCGGGATGAGTGCTTGTTCAGAGCTTTATATCGAGCCTGACCGCAGCAGGGCCATAAAAATGGCTGTTGATTTCATGAAATCAGGGGACGCGCTTCTGGTGGCCGGTAAAGGTCATGAGACGTACCAGGAAGTAAAAGGACTGCGCAGCCCTTTCAGTGA
>JBKHCI010000060.1:0-9687 GCA_046541915.1 Desulfonatronovibrio sp.
ACATAAGCTATAACGGCCAGTTATAACTTCCTTCTCTTCTTCAGCCAGGCCAGGAGCCTGGGTTCAAACCCCTGATCTTTGGGATAGTAAAACTTTCGGCCCGCAAGCTCCGCTGGCAAATAATCCTGACTGATCCATGCTTCTGGATAGGCATGCGGATATTTATATCCCTGTCCGTATCCCCACTCCTTGTGCAGGCTTGTGGAAGGATTGCGCAGATGCAGAGGCACCGGCTTGGGACCATTGGCCCTGACTTCTTTCTGGGCATTCAGATAAGCAGCGTAAGAGGTGTTGGATTTTGGGGCCAGGGCCAGGTAGACTACGGTTTCAGCCAGTGGAATAAACCCTTCCGGCATGCCCACAAACTCCACTGCGTGCTGACACGAAACAGCCATGGGCAGGGCCATGGGCTCAGCCAGGCCTACATCCTCTGACGCGGAAAGAATCAGTCTGCGGCAGACAAATTTTGGGTCTTCTCCTGATTCCAGCAGACAGGCCAGATAATACAGGGCAGCGTCGGGATCGCTTCCTCTTATGGATTTAATCAGTGCTGAGGCCAGTTCATAGTGCGAATCACCGTCCCGGTCTCCCCGGATAACCGCTTCAGGCAGGACCATCTTAAGCTTTTCCGGCTCCAGGTTTTCTGGATCAAATTCCCTCACGTATTCCAGAAGGTTCAGAAAGGTCCTTGCATCGCCTCCAGCCAGAGTAGCAAGCATCTCAAGGCTTTGTTCCGGAATCTGCGTTTCAATGACATTTCCAGCCCTGGAAGCTATATCCAGCAGCTCCTGCCTGCTGAGAGACCTGAGCCTCAAAACATTCATTCTGGACAGGAGCTGCCTGGTCACGCTGAAGGAAGGATTTTCCGTAGTGGTGGCCAGAAGAATGATCTCTCCGGTTTCCAGCAAAGGAAGGAAAAAGTCCTGCTGGGCTTTGGAAAACCGGTGCAGTTCGTCAAGGATAAGTATCTCAATGCCTGCAATTTTTTTTCGCAGATCTCCCAGGCCGGTTTCAGGAGCGCTCAGCCTGGTGTATTTTTTGTCCTGCCCTCTGGCGATAATCATGGCCAGGGTTGACTTGCCTGAACCGGGTGGGCCAAAAAACAGGGTGCTCTGCAGACGCCTGCCTGAAATCATGGCCCTGATCCTGGTATGCAGGTGTTCCTGCCCCACAAATTCTTCAATATTCCGGGGGCGGATTATTTCTGCTAGAGGTTTCTGCATTTTGAGAGTTCAATGTTCAGGGTTCAAAGTTAAAACAAAACCAAACTGTTTGTTTTGCGCGTAGTTTGAAAAAAATATGGATTAACTTTTTTTGTTTTCGGAAAGTATCTATTCAGCAAGATCGAATAAGAAAACCTGGACCCCGGATCTGGTCCGGGGTGACGGTTAAAGCAGCCGGTTGCCCTTTTCCCGTCATTCCGGCGAAAGCCGGAATCCAGTGCAATTGAATAGCCATAAGCCGTATGTGATGAATAGTTACTTCGGAAATAACTATTCTTTTTCAGCTTCCCTGATTGCCCTGGTCAGTTTTTCCTGGTCATCCTTGAACAGTTTATAATTAAGTGAATCATCCAGGGCCTGACGGCTGGCCTCGATGACATTATAAGACACGCCCACTGTCACCCATTGTGAGGTCTTGTCAGCAGACTCCAGCAGGACCCTGACCCTGGACGCGGTTCCGGTAAAACTGCCTGTATCATTGACTGAAAAGACCCGTACCTTGAAATCCACCAGGTGCATTTCAGACAGAGAAGGATAAAATTTTTCCAGGGCCTTGCGCAGGGCGTTATCAAGAGCATTTACAGGACCTTTGCCTGATGACGCTGTATGCTCCAGCAATCCTCCCACTCTGACCATCACCGTGGCCTCGGATACAGGCTCTTCTTCCCGGCCTCTCTTGGATTCCAGAACCCGGTAGGAATCAAGGGTAAAATATTTTCTGGCCCGGCCCAGGGTCCTGTTTAAAAGCAGCTCAAACGAAGCTTCAGCAGCCGAGTATTCATAGCCCTGGCTTTCCAGGTTTTTAAGCTTGGAAAGAAGGTCCAGCACAAACGGATCATCCTTATCCAGATGAAATCCATATCTTTTGGCCTTGAATAAAATATTGCTCTGCCCGGCCAGATCAGAAAGCAGAATGCGCTGTTTATTGCCCACCAGTTCTGGCACGATATGTTCATAAGTCCTGGCATTGCGGCGCACAGCGCTGACGTGAATTCCGCCCTTGTGAGCAAAGGCTGACCTGCCCACAAAGGGCTGACGGTGAAATGCTCCCAGGTTGGCTATCTCAGCCACGTAATGGGCCACATTGGTCAATAGGCTCAGATTATTTTCCGGAATGCACTCCACGCCCATCTTCAACTGCAGATCCGGGATGATGGAGCACAGGTTCGCGTTGCCGCATCTTTCTCCGTAGCCGTTAATGGTTCCCTGCACCTGCGTCGCGCCCAGATCAACCGCCAGAAGGGTGTTGGCCACAGCCAGCTCTGAATCATTATGAGTATGAATGCCAAAGGGAATATCCGGGATACTTGTCTTTACCTCCCTGATAATTTCCATGATTTCCAGAGGGGTGGTGCCTCCGTTGGTATCGCAGAGAATTACTGACTCCGCGCCTCCTTCCAGGGCTTTTTTCAGGCAGGTCAGAGCATAATCCCTGTTGGCCTTGAAGCCGTCAAAGAAATGTTCCGCGTCAAAGAAAAGCTCCTGGACCCGGGGCTTTAAATAAGCCAGGGAATCATGAATGAGCTCCAGGTTTCTTTCCAGAGTGGTGCGCAGGGCGTCATGCACATGCACGTCCCAGGTCTTCCCAAAGATAGTCACCGCCCTGGTCTGGGCGTTAATAAGCGACTGGAGATTGGGATCACTTTCCGCTGTTGTCTTGGCCGCGTGAGTACTGCCGAATGCTGCCACGCGCGCGTTTTTCAGATCATAATTCAGAATTTCCTTGAAAAACTTCTGATCCGTGGGATTGGAAGCAGGCCAGCCTCCCTCTATATAGTCAATACCAAGTTCATCAAGCTTACAGGCGATCCTGACTTTGTCTTCCGTGGAAAAATGGACATCCTCAGCCTGGGAACCATCCCGTAAAGTGGTGTCGTAAACTTTAATTTTTCTCATTATAACCTTTGTCAGAATGTTGAAATGTTTCTTATAAACTGCCTGCTAACATTCTTTTTGCGGACCTTCATGATCCAGGCCAAAGGCCTCATGCAGAGTACGGACAGCCAGCTCAGTATACTTTTCTTCGATAAGGCAGGAAATCTTTATCTCGGACGTGCTGATTATCATAATGTTAATATTTTCATTCATCAGGGCGGAAAAGGCTATGGCAGCCACCCCGGAATGGTTGCGCATCCCAACTCCTATGACTGAAACCTTGGCCACGTCCGCGTCATGCATAAGGGCCCCGGCACCGATCTCCTCTCTGATTTTTTTCAGGATGTTCAATGTATCTTCAATGCTGCCCCTGGGAACGGTGAAAGTCATGTCTGTCTTGCCTTCCCTGCTGGGGTTCTGGACAATCATGTCCACTACTATATTGGCCCTGGAAATCGGTTCAAAGATCTTTGCCGCCACTCCCGGCTCATCATAAACATCAACCAGCGTGATCCTGGCCTGATCCTTATCATAAGCCACGCCTGAAACCATTGCCTGTTCCATGCTTTCATCCTCCTGAACAACTAAAGTCCCGGGTTCATCACAAAAAGTAGAACGCACATGAATGGGAACATTATATTTTTTAGCAAATTCCACTGACCTGATCTGCAGGACCTTGGCACCCATGCTGGCCATTTCCAGCATTTCCTCATAAGCTATTTTGTCGATTTTTCTGGCTTGAGGGCAGATATTGGGATCAGTGGTATAAACACCTTTAACATCAGTATAAATTTCGCAAACCTCGGCATCAAGCGCGGCGGCCATGGCCACTGCAGAGGTATCAGAGCCTCCCCTGCCCAGGGTGGTTATCCGCTGCTCGCAGTCACAGCCCTGAAACCCGGCCACCACCAGAACATCATACTTATCCAGAACTTCATTTATCCTGTTTTCATCAATATCCAGAATCCTGGCCTTGCCAAAACTCTTATCAGTCTGGATGGGCACCTGAAATCCAAGCATTGATCTGGCTTTTACTCCGCAATCCTTGAGAAGCATGCAGAAAAGAGCGACCGAAGTCTGCTCCCCTGTGGATACCAGAACGTCCATTTCACATGGGTCAGGCCTTTTGGACCACTGCCCGGCCATTTCTATAAGCCGGTTGGTCTCGCCGGACATGGCGGACAAAACCACGATTACCTTGTAGCCTTTGTCCAGGACCTTTAACACCTTATCTCTGACCTGGTGCATGCATTCCAGATTGGCAACAGATGTTCCTCCGTATTTTTGAACCAGAATCGGCATCCGGTCATTCTCCTTATACATTATTCTTCTGCCTTTTGGGCTTTAAAACACAGTAACTGTCTACTATAATCACCGTCTGTGCATCCTGACATTTCTTCAACCTTGAACCTTGAACGCTGAACATTGAACGCTCAGCCCTGTTACCCTTTGCGCCATGTCCTGAATAATTTTATCCTTGGCAGTCAATTCCACCGCCCGCCCCTGATTTTTCAGGCTGATCCGGATCTGCATATTGTTTTCAGGCCAGAGTTCTTCGGGCAGGAACTCACTCCATTCCACCAGGACAAACTTATCCCTGTCCAGCAGTATTTCCTCACTCTCCGGGTCCAGGGCCGTTCCTTCCAGTCTGTAAAGATCAAAGTGAGCTGTTTCAGGCCTGGTAGGATAAAGATTCATGATATTAAAGCTTGGGCTGCTCACTTGCGCGTGTTCTCCGCCAGGCATGCCCGCTACAATACCTCTGATCATGGTGGTTTTGCCTGCGCCAAGCTCACCTGTAAACATGAGGACCGGGTA
Organism: Desulfonatronovibrio sp.; assembly: GCA_046541915.1. Classification (GTDB taxonomy): domain Bacteria; phylum Desulfobacterota; class Desulfovibrionia; order Desulfovibrionales; family Desulfonatronovibrionaceae; genus Desulfonatronovibrio. Next base: position 4,917 of record JBKHCI010000060.1, read on the forward strand.
CCTGTTCACATCCCTGAATATCATGGCCAGGGCACTGCCCAGTTTGAAAGTTTCATCCTCGTTTTCAAGGTAACAGGAAATCTTGGCCCCTGTCTTTTCCATATCATGCGCCTTATGCACAGCAAAACCAGTTAATCATTAAAACCAGCATAATTTATATTAGTCCAAGTTAAAAACTTCCGTGCCTTCCGTGTATTCCGTGGGCAATCTTTTTCTGTTTTGAGATTTGAACTTTTTTGCAGCAGCAAAGCCTGTTGGAAGATTAGGAACAGCCAGATAATTATATCACATTTTCATCAGAGTCTTCAAAACATCAGCCTTGCCCACCACGCCTATAAGCCTGCCATTTTCCACTACCGGAAGGGTATGATATTTCTTATTAACCATTATTTCAGCCAGTTCTTCCAGGGTAGTATCCCTGGTTACTGACTCAGGGTCGCTGGTCATGGCTTCTTTAACCCTGACCGCGGCGATCTTTTTGATCTCCTTTTCCATCCTGGAAGTGGAAGACAAAGGAAGAAGACTGTCAAACAGGGTAAAAAGTGAAGGCAATGGAATTTTTCTCTGCAAGGACACCAGATCGCTCTGGCATATTATTCCCAGAAGTTCATTATCTTCATTTACCACTGGAATACCGTTAATATTTTTTTCCAGAAGAAGCCTGGCAGCTTCTGGTATTTCGGTTTCCGGACCTACCACAATGGGGTCTGAGGTCATTATATCCTGAGCGGTTTTCATTATATCTGCACCTGCTTGTTGCGTAAAAGTTTAGTTAAGCTGCATCTTATTCCAACTTCTATTATTATAAAATCTCTTTCACTGGCCTGAAACCCACGGCCTGTCAGACTAAAGATCCCTCAAAGCATTCATCACTGCGGCTTCTTAGCTTGGCCAGCACCTGGGGCAGAGTATCAGCGATTTCCCGTGCCAGGTTGCCCCTGAAGGGATACCTTTTTTCCAGATCCCTGCCTGCCAGCCCGTGCCAGTACACCCCTATATTGGCTGCATCAACAGGCCCGAAGCCCTGGCTCATGAGGCTGCCGATCACTCCGGACAGGACATCGCCCGCTCCTCCAGTAGCCAGATTGGGGGTCGCAAAAGGCGACACATAAAACGGTGAATCCTGCCCCGCGATAATGGTGCAGGCCCCCTTGAGCACCAGATTTATTCCGTATTCCGTGGTAAACTTCCTGGCAAAACAAGTCCGGTCGCGGTTAATTTCCTGGGCGCTCACACCAAAAAACCTGGCCATTTCTCCTGGATGCGGCGTAAAGATGACCTCACTGGCCGGGTTAATTATTTGAACAAGGGATTTATCACGGGCCAGAAAATACAGGGCGTCCGCGTCAAAGAGAGAACGCGGATGCATATTTTCCAGATAAGCCCGGACAAACTCGCCTGTCTGGCCCTCTCTGCCCATTCCCGGTCCAATAATAACCGAACTGAATTTATCCAGCCGCGGTGCCAGATCAGCCATCAGGTCTTTCCGCCAGTGCCGCCCCTCTCCCAGGGGCAAAACCATGATTTCGGGCCAGCCTGATCTTATTTCCGCGGCCAGCTCTGCCGGGCAGGCTATGGTTGCCAGCCCTGCCCCGGCTCTGAGCGCGCCCAGGGCTGAAAGCACTGCCGCTCCTGAAAGAGCTCTTGATCCGCCCAGAACAAGGACATGCCCGCTTTCACCTTTATGCATGGTTTTTTTGGGAAAAGTCAGCTGATCCAGGACCTGGATATTCAGGCCAAAATGTTCAGGCGGGTTTTCTTTTTTGATTTTTTTGGGAATTCCAATTTTACCCACTGCGAGGCAGCCTACATGTTCCCTGGCAGGGGGTTGGAGAAGACCCAGCTTGGGCTCTTCAAAAGTAATGGTATCATCAGCCAGGACAGCCACTGGCGAGGGTTTGCCAGTCAAGCCGTCAATGCCTGAAGGAATATCCAGGGAGATGACATAGCTTTTTTCAGCCAGCTTGTTTATGGCCTTAATCCATTTGACAAAATCTTCACGGAGCTGTCCGGAAAAGCCTGTACCCAGAAGGCCGTCAACAATAATATCCACACCTTTTAAAAAATCCAGATTATACTCGTGCAGATACATAAGCGGTATTTCCAGCTTGCGCACCAGGGAAAGATGATAACCTGCTGATCCGGAATACTCCTTGAGCCTCTTGGAATGAAGAATCATTACTTTTACGTCATGGTTCCATAAATGCCTGGCCAGGGCAAAAGCGTCTCCTCCATTATTGCCTGAACCGGCAAAAACCAGCGCAGTTCCGCCTTTGAGATCCTCAAACCTGTATTTAATGACATTCAGGGCTTCCCGGCTGGCGTTCTCCATCAGTATTTCAGAGAGAATGCCCAGTTCGTCCATGGTCAGCCTGTCCCACTGAGCCATTTCTTCTGGAGTTGGCAGGGGTAGATACATTATGTAAAATCCTCCAATAAAATATTACAGCTACGGGCTGAAAGTATGAATAATATCTGACATGGTTCTGACTGCCTCGGTCATGCCCGTGAGGACCGCCCTGGAAACGATGCTGTGCCCGATGGAATATTCACTGATTCCACTGATCCTGGCGAATCCGTAAATATTTTGATAGTTGAGCCCGTGTCCCAGGTTAACCTTCAATCCCAGCTCCCTGGCCAGGGTGATCGCAGTGATTATTCTGTCAAGCTCGCTATGCTGTTCTTTATAGTTCTCTGCGTCTGCATAATGGCCGGTATGGATCTCCACATATTCCGCGCCGCATCCGGCAGCGGCTTCAATTTGCCCGGCATCGGCATCAATAAACAGACTGCTCCTTATCCCGGCATCATGAAAAGGAGCCAGAAATTTTTTGAAATAATCTTCTCGGCCCACGCAGTTCAACCCGCCTTCAGTAGTCAGCTCCTGTCTTTTTTCAGGCACCAGACAGACCATGTAGGGAGAGGTCTTCAAAGCTATTTCCTGCATTTCCAAAGTAGCGGCCATTTCAAAGTGTAGATTGGTTTTCAAGGTTCTCTTAAGCAGTTCAACATCCCTGTCCTGAATATGCCTGCGGTCTTCACGCAAATGAACAATTATTCCTCTGGCGCCGGCCATCTCAGCCAGATGCGCCGCGGTTACCGGATCAGGCTCGCTGCCCAGCCTGGCCTGCCTTATGGTGGCTATATGATCAACATTAACTATAAGCACCGGCATAGAACACCCCTCAAATTGTAATAAATTAAGACTTTTCCCTTATGGAAAATAAAAAGTCAAGCAGCCCTGCCCCGTAGAAAACACCGGCCTTTTTTGACAGGACAAATAATATGCACTACCGTGCTAACAGTCATCAATGTACGATTTCCAAAGAAACCAATGCAAGTAGAAATTAAAAAAGATATCTCTCTGCCAGCCGGAAATAAAACCTTGCTGGACATGCACAGTTTATACAACGTGCTCAATATCCTCACCGGCGAACTGCAGATCCTGGAGATGATGGTGCAGGATGAAGAAGAAGAACTTAAGGAAAACATCCGCAAAGGTCTTAAAATCAAAGACAATCTTTCTGATACAGACAAGATTGTTGCTTTTGCAGCCAATATTGATGACTACCTGATCTCCATTCAAAAAACAGTCAGCGACTTGTTCACGCGCTACCCCTGGCTGGCGCAAAATTCCGACAGCCTGGAATCCAGGGAAAACATCAACTCTGTACTGCACATCCTTAAAGTCAGGGCAGGGGAAATCCTTGAACGTTACAAAGAACCTGGTAACTGGAAAAACCACAACCTGCGGAACCTGACCAGGAACTTCATGGACGTCTTTGTTGCCATAGAAAAAAACTCCAAGGGCAGATACCGATTTGTATATAATCCGGCAGCCCAGGAACAGGAGGATTACTATATAGACCTCAGATTTGAGAGCATTGACGGCCCGGTCATCAACATGCCGCCTGTTTTTCAGGATGTCATGCGCGATCTTATGGCCAATGCCCGCAAATACACCGATCCAGGAGGCAGGATAAGTGCGGGCCTTCTGGATGACGGACGCGACCTGCGTTTCTGCGTGGCGGATTCAGGCCTGGGCATCCCTTCATCTGAAATTGAAAGGGTCATTAATTTTGGATACAGGGCTTCCAATGTGGCTGACAGGCGGACCATGGGCGGAGGTTTCGGCCTGACCAAGGCTTATCTGGTTACCAGACAGCATAATGGCCGCATGTGGATTGATTCTGAACAGAACCTGGGAACCAGAGTCTTTATAATCATCCCCAGACCGTGAGCTTCCGATCTGCCCGGATTTGAAGTGCGGAGCCGGCTCTTGCCCTTTTCCTTCTTATCTTTACTTGAACCTTTTATCTTGCGCATTGAAACCTGCCTCCTGCTCCTCTTTCCTGGCAACCTCCAGGGTCAGGCCCTTGTTGCCCTTGACCACAACTTTCGTTCCCGGATCAATAACGTCCCGGTCCAGGCTTCTGGCCTGCCAGATTTCTCCGCGCAGCGCAACCTGTCCCACAGGGTCCAGGGCAACCCTTACAATGGCAGTGGAGCCGTACAGCCTGGCAATAATGTTTTGCGATCCAGGGTTTAGAGCGTTTCTATACAGAGGGTAAAGCAGGACATCTTTGGCGGCCCAGGCCAGGATTACAGCCCAGACTGTAAATCCTGAAATCCAGTTTCTTTCAAAAGCAAACCCCAGGATAATCCCCAGGAAAAAATAGCCTGGAACCTGCAGCAGGGCATAAACCAGGGGAACTTTAATCTTCCGGAAAACCAGGCGAGTATCCAAAGACAATGCTCCTGCAAAGCTTAA
>JBKHCI010000061.1:0-9677 GCA_046541915.1 Desulfonatronovibrio sp.
CGGGTTTTGAAGGCTGTCTGTCTTGCCGTGAGAAAGGATTTCGTGGATTACCGGCTGAAAACCTCTCTTTCCGCTGTATTTATTCCGCGAATATGCCCTGATGGCCAGGTAGCTGAAGACAAGCAGCCCAAATCCTCCAGACACTGATGAAAGATCCTGATTGCCCAGGGGATCCAGCCAGACTCCGGCTGCCGCTCCAGCAACAAGACTGATAAGGGGAATGATATATAAAATAAAAGAAGCCTTGAGCTGGTCTTCCATCTGGTAAGTGACCACTACTTCCTGCCCCTGTTTTGCCCCGTGAGGGTTGAGGGCTTCTATGACCATCCAGTCCTTTCCAAAAGGACTGCATATTCCGGCGCACGAACAAGTGGCACAGGTGCTGGATCTTTTTATTTTTACCCTGGCCAGGCTGTGACTTACAGAAAGGACCTGACCGCTTTTTCTGCTTGCCGGGTTCATTGCTTGTCGATAATCCAGATCGAACAGTTTTTTATTGATTTGACAATCTTGCTGGAGATGCTTCCCAGCAGCAGTTTTTCCATGCCTGTAATACCGCGTCTGCCCATAACTATTGTATCGTACCCGCCTTCTTTGGCTTCAGACATGATATCCTTGGCTATCCCTTCCTGCATGCTCTGGCTTCGGGTATGAATGTTGTTTTGAGAAATCCCTGCCTCTAAAAGGATTTTGCAATATTCTTCCAGAACGCGCTCCATGATCTGGAGCTGAACTCCGCTCTGTCCCCGTAATTCCTGGAGTTTGCTCTTGAACACCGGATGAATGGTTGGCTGTTTTTCAAGGTTTGGGGGGGTGTCCAGGATATTGAGAAGGGTTATCAAAACTTTATCCGGCCGGACGATATTGGCAACATATTGAACAGCGCTCAGAGAATTTTTGGATCCATCAACTGCGATTAAAATTTTTTGCATACGCCCCCTCCTGCGTTTAAAGTGTTATGCACCGGGACTCATTAAAAACACTCAGCCGGCTTTTGAAATGCAATAACGCAAGAAAAATTAAATCACAAGCTTATGAATTACTCCGGTAGGGCATTTATCATAGCATAATCCACATCCGGTACATCTTCCCGGATCAACAACCGCCAGGGAATCGACCATCCGGATGGCGTATTCAGGGCATACCTTTTTGCATAAGGAACAGCCGATACAGCCAACCTCGCAGATTTTTTTGACTACTTTGCCTGGATCATGAGACTGGCAGAAACATACTGATTTCTGAGTGATGGGGACCAGCTTGGGTATGCCCTTGGGGCAGACCTTTACGCAATTCCCGCAGGCAGTGCATTTTCTGGCTTCAACCACAGGCAGGCCGCTCTTAAGCATGGTAATGGCTCCGAACGTACATACCCTGGCGCAGGTTCCAAGTCCCAGACAGCCGTAACTGCAGGATTTGTCTCCCCCGGATACAAGTTCAGCAGCCCGGCAGTCATTAATTCCATGGTAAATGAATTTATGATCGGATGAGGTCTTGGTTCCGCTGCAGAACATCTGAGCGACCATCTGTTCTTCGGCACTAACCTCAATACCCAGAATTTCGGAAATGGCAGCCAGGGTCTCGCTGCCCCCAGCCTTGCAGTCCTGGGGTTCAGCATGACCGGATACGATCGCAGTGGCCAGGTCTGAGCACCCGGCCAGTCCGCACGCTCCACAATTGGCCCCGGGAAGCGCGTCGTTTATCAGGGCTACCCTTGGATCCACCGGCACATAAAAGGCTTTGGCGGTAAGCCCCAGGATAAGGCTTAAAAAAAGTCCCATGAGACCCATTACAGCAACGGCGATGATTATTTGTTCCATATTCTTGAATCCTTGTTAGTCCAGACCCAGAAGCCCGGAAAAACTTAGGGCCATGATCCCGGCGGTGATCAGGGTAATGGGAACTCCCTGCAATACTTCCGGCACATTGGCCGTGGCAGTCATTCGTTCTCTTATGGCTGCCAGAAGAATCAACACGATGGCAAAGCCTATGGCTGCTGAAACGGAGTAAACCAGGGTTTCCATGAAGGATCTGTCTTCCTGGATATTGAGCAGGGATACTCCAAAAACCATGCAATTGGTGGTTATCAGAGGCAGGAAAATCCCCAGGGCCCTGTACAGAGGCGGTGAAACCTTTTGAACGATCATTTCCGTAATCTGAACATTGGAAGCGATGACCAGGATGAAGACAAGGGTCTGCAGGTATTCCAGGTTGAACACTTCAAGGACCGCCTTTTGAACAATCCAGCAGGTAGTACCGGCCAGGGTGGTAACGAAAATAACCGCAAAGGACATGCCCACAGCACTGCTCATGGAGCTGGAAACACCTACAGTGGGGCAGTTGCCCATAAACCTGATCAGTACAATATTGTTGATGAACATGGCCGAGACCATCATCATAAGATAATCTTCCATGGCCTTAACCTGACCTCTGCACTTTGTTTTTCTCGATTCTGGATGAGATAAGATTCATTGCCGCCAGTACAAGCCCGAACACCAGAAAGGCTCCCGGGGGAAGGAGCAGGTATTGGAATCCCGGGTAATTTTCCGGCATAACCATGATTCCAAGCCATGTTCCATTGCCCAGGACTTCCCGGATGGAGGAAATCACAACCAGGGACATGGTAAAACCAAGACCCATGCCGGCGGCGTCAGCCAAAGACATAGAGACCGTGTTTTTGCGGGCAAAAGCCTCTGCCCGGCCCAGGACCAGACAATTGACCACTATTAATGGAATCCAGATGCCCAGGATGAGGAACAGGGGATAAAAATAGGCCTTCATCATCAGTTCAACAATGACCACTCCAGTAGCGATAATGCTGATAAAAACCGCGATACGCACTTTGTCCGGGACCAGGTTGCGAATAGCAGATATCAGACAGTTGCTTAAAAGCAGGACGAATAATACAGCCATCCCCATGCCCAGCGCGCTTTCCACATTGGTGGAGACCGCCAGAGCCGGGCATATTCCCAGGGCAAAACGCAGAGGGGCCACTTCTTTCCATAGTCCCCTGGTAAAAACCTTCAAAATGGAATCAGCCATGTCTTTCTCCTTTAGTCAAGTTCCGGATGATCTTGAAAATCCCTGTACATGGCAACGCCTCGGCGAACCGCATTGGTCATGGCAGAGGAGGATACAGTGGCGCCGGTAATCCCGTGGATGCTTCCACCTTCAGAGCGGAGTCGAAACTCCGTATCAAGAGGAACATCTTCAAATTGCTGACCAAAATCAGCTACATCAATGATTTTGGTCCCAAGTCCGGGCGTTTCTGAATGAGTGGTTACGGCTGCTCCCTGGAGCCGGTTTTCTTCAGGGTCAATGGCCAGCATAACACCCACTGGACCTCCGTAGCCTGTCCCATAACTTTCAAAGGCGACAGAGATTATTCTATCCTGTTTTTTGGCTATGAAAACTGTCAGTTCCTGATCCTGACCGTCCTGATCCAGGTCAATGGTTATTCGGTCGGAAACCGGATTATTATCATAGCTGTCCGGGAAAATTTTTTTAAGCGCAGGCTCTTTGATGAAAAGTATCTGCTGATACTCGATCTGCTCTTTAGTGTTTATTTTGACCATGGCCAGGGCACCGCCGCATAAAGCGGTTACCAGGGTCATAACGGTAATCATCCGGAAAAGATCTTTTCTGGTCACTGGTGATATACCTCAAAAATACAGGTTGATTTCATGAAAACAGGCTTTTTTTCTTGCCAAAAGCAGGTGGCCTGATTTTATCCATCAAAGGAGTCAGCAGGCTGGCCATGAACACAGCAAAGTAAACTCCTTCGGTCCATTGGGACCAGGTTCTGATAATGACTGTCAGGACTCCGGCAAAAAGGCCGAAGGCGATCATGCCGGGCTTGGTTACCGGTGAGGAGCTGAAATCAGTGGCCAGGAAAAAAGCAGCCAGAAAAGTGCCGCCGGCCAGGAGGTGAAACAAAGGCGATGCGTATGTATGATCATCAATAAGCCAGAAGATGGATGAAAAAACAAGCATGCCGGTGAACATGGCCGCTGGAATATGCCAGAATATGGTCCGGGTAAGGATGAGCCAGATTCCTCCAGCCAGCAGGGCCAGTTTGGAAGTTTCCCCCACAGGTCCGATAACATCCAGTCCCACGAAAAGAGTGCCCAGGGAATAAAATTCCCTGGTCATATAGACCCCGTCATATCTTAGGATGTCCAGGGCAGGGAGGTCTGCGAACATGTCTCTGTCAGGTAAAGGCCAGTTTTCCATGGCTGCGGGATATGAAATCTTCAGAGCAACCCAGGCTATAAGGACCCCGTTGAAGGGGTTGCAGCCCAGACCCCCGAATATTTCCTTGCCCAGAAAGATCATCAGGAAAGCTCCCAGCATGATCATCCACCAGGGCAGGTTTGGCGGCAGCATAAGGGCCAGCATAAGTCCTCCGGCTACCGCGCTGAGATCATGAACCGCTATTTTTCTCTTGAAAATTTTCTGCAGAACAAGTTCCCAGAGAACAGCGGCGCATACGGTTAGAGCTATGATTCGTACAGCCTGCATTTCATAAAGGTATACTCCGACCAGACTCACCGGGATCAGGGCAAGGATCAGATTGCGCATCATTCTCTGGATGGAATTGTTGCTGTGGATGTGCGGGCCGGCCGCTGCAACCATCCGCGAAGTGTTCACAGCTGACTCCTTTGTTTGAATATTTCGAATTTGCCAAATTGAATCCAGTGCAGAAGAGGAATGCTGGAAGGACAGACATAAGAGCAGCAGCCGCATTCAAAACAGGAAGACAGCTGATATTTCTGGGCCTGTCCGTAGTCGGCCTTTTCCACAAAACCGGCAATCATGAACGGAAGGAGTCTGGCCGGGCAGACATCAACACAAAGGCCGCATTTTATGCAGGTCAAAGGTGGCTTTAAAGTAATATTTTCTTTGTTGAGGATGAAAATCCCCTGAAGGTCCTTGGTCACCGGCATGGAGGCGTCGGCCAGGATTTGCCCCATCATTGGTCCGCCGGCAATAAGTCTGGCCTGGGGATGAAGTTCATAGGAACATGCTTCAAATATTTTCTGAATGGGGGTGCCTATCTGAACCTGGACATTCTCATAAAGTTCCCCTGCAAGGTCTCTAACAGTAATGGTCCTTTGAGTGGAAACCAGACCCGAGCCCAGAGCGGCCAGGGAGTCAACGCTCAGGACCAGGCCGTCTATATCCTGGCTGTGCATGATATCCCGGCAGGGGATAGTGCACATGACCTCTTTGCCCAGAATGGCCTTGACCAGAAGATAGTCAATAGCCTGGGGATATTTGTATTTAAGCGGCACCAGGACGACATCTCTGGGCAGCCGGGACTCAAGCCCGGATATAAGGCCGGCGTGGGCCTCGTCCAGGACAATAAAAACCTGGGGGATATCCAGGAAATTCTGGATGATTTTTATTGCTTTCAGAATATGGTCAAGACTATTTGCCAGCGTCCTGATTCTGCTGGAAAAAAAAGGCTCTACATCCAAGGCATTGACGATGAGAGTGTCTACATGATTGAGTTTTGCTTCATCAAGCTTGACTGAAAGAGGAACCGTGTCCTTGTCAAAATCCACCATCCCGGCCATGAGCATGGATTCCAGAAGATTTTTGCCGGATTTGAAAGGGGCCTGGTTTATTTCGCCCTGGTTCTCAATAATAACCGCAGGCATTCTTTTTCCGGAAAAATGCACAAAGGACCTGGTAACCTCAGTCACTTTTCCTGAAACAGGGGCGTGCAGACACGCCCCGTGTTCAAGAGGGCTTTGGCCGATTAGATCTCCTGCCTGGACTTCCTGCTTTTTTTGGACCACCGGCAGGCATTCCGGGCCTAGATCCTGCTTCATGGGGACAATGACCTGTTCACCTGGAGGGACCGGAAGAACGGGACGGTCAAACCCGGTATGAGAGACAGGGAGCCTTAGCCCCCCCCTAAAATTAACCGCGTCCATAGATTTGTTTTCCTGATTTTTAAGTGCTGCAGACTTTGAGATTATGGTTTGCAGCGGTTCACTTTCCTAGCCTGTGCGTGCTGTCCATTGGGTTGTGCATCCCAGTTGCCTTATTACTCCTGCAATGACTATATTGATAAGGCCGGTTAGAGAGTCAATGAAAATCATTTTTTCACAAACTTTTTATCCTGAATCCGTGAACGCAGGTTCTGGAATTTGTCAATACGGCCGCAAAAACTCGCTTCAAGGCGGTCCAAATCAAAACCAAGGCCTTGGCCGTAATGAGGTTTTGCTGGAGAAACTTGTTTGTTTTTTAAATTAACTCAGGTGGTTAAAGGATTTTGATTAAGTCCGCCCAAGTCGCTCAGACAGTTTGCGGTCCTTTTGTCAAGCCCTGAAGCCCGCATGAGCTATAAATTCAAAAACACCAAATTCACGGATTCAGGTTTTATTTTTTAACTTCAGATCTTTGGCAAGTTTGCTGACCATTATCAGAGTGAGTCACAGTCATTACAGTTGCAAACATGATTTCGCCAAATGGATTATTTTTGCCTGTATATGGATATCCGGGAAAGTTTTGGTGCAAAGTTTAAAATCCTGGACTTGCGTACTCGGTGGTTTCCTGATTTTTATTCAGGTCAATGAGATGAACTTCAAACAGTTCCGAGTCCGCAGCCAGCTTAAGAGATGTCTCTTTGTCCATTATCAGCATGGCTGTGGCCAGTGCGTCTGCCAGGGCGCAGTCTTCGGCCTTAACAGTGGCGCTGATGATTTTCTGACGCGCAGGATAGCCTGTGAAAGGGCTGATTATATGGCTGTAACGCTGTCCGTCTTCAGTAAAAAAATTCCGGTAGTCTCCGCTGGTTGCCAGTGCCTGGTTGCTCAGTTCAAGGATCTGTACCAGGTCGTCAGGCCCGGCATCCGGGCGGGGAGCGCTTATTCCGATTTTCCAGAGGGTGCTGCCAGGTCCGGGATCTCCGGCGCGGACATCACCGCCGATGTCCACCAGAAAAGAATGGATATTCATGTCCTGCAATGCCTGGGCAATGGAGTCCACCGCGTACCCCTTGGCTATGCCTGAGAGGTTAAGCCTGGTGTCTGAATGGGTTTTCATGAGGCAGTCCTGATTGTCCATAATGATTTTATCAAGTCCGGTGCCGGCCAGGGCCTTTTGTATCCGGGACTGATCAGGAATTGTCTGATCCTGTTTGTGAGGGCCAAAGCCCCATAGATCTATAACCGCTCCCAAGGTCGGATCAAAGGCCCCCCGGGTTAGTTGATATGCCTTGAAACTGATGTGCATGACCCGGGCAAGATCAGAAGAGGGGCAGAATTTATTCCCGGATTCCAGCCGGTTGAACCTGGAGACTTCACTGCCCGGATCAAAAACCGACAGGCTCTGGTTTATTCTCTGAAGCTTTTTGTTGATAATGTCTTCAGCCTGCTTCGCATCACCCTTGCTGACACCTGCCAGGGTTACCCGGAAGTAAGTTCCCATGGTCCAGCCCTGGATAATGTGCTCCTTCTCAGGTTCCTCCCGCCCGCAAGCAACCAGGCAAAGACAGAATATCAAGGTGACAAGCGTGAAAAAAATACGAATTTTTACAGGCATTTCAGTTTTTTTTCGCAGGATTACCGGGTGAACGCAGCAAATAATCATGTCTTACATCGGTTCATAATTTTGGTTTGTGATTCTTAGATCAGGCAGGGCGGCATTAAAAAAATTTTCTGTCGAATAAGAGGTGGGTAAAGTATCCGAATACGGATGCCAGGTAAAAAGGGAGAAGACTTTTCCAGGCCACCTCATAAAATATGATGGGAATGATAAAGATAATCAACGGCACCAGAAACATGGCCCACCAGGTATGTATCCAGCCGCGGTGCCTGCCCACCACCGGAAGTATGGCACAAAACCCAAGGACAGCCGCCCATTTATAGTGCCCCAGGATCAACAGGGTCAGGTTGATTACTGCCAGAAGGAAATAGAAAAGTTTCTGTCCCACCGAATCAGTGTCCACATCCGGGAAAAGGCTGCCCAAAATAATAAAAGACATGAGCAGTATCGCTTCTCCGGGATCAGGAGTGTGCCAGCCCAGCCAGTTGACGATTGCCAGCCCCCCGCCGCCCAGGATAAGCGCTCCTGCTGCATGGCCTTTGTATCCAGGCATGTTGATCTCCAATATTTTTTTGACTTGCTAAAAAATGCAGTGTAAAAATATACCTGACTATGTCAACTCCCGTTTAAGGGGCTAATACTTTTGATGGAAGAAAATTATGGAAAATGAAATCCCGGTTGTGGATGTTTCTCCCAGATGTCTGGATCAGTCCCGTTCCTTTTACGTTCAAAAAAGGATGCATGAAAAGATTGATGATTATCTGGAGTATGATTTTTCAGCCATTCAGAGCAACGCCCTTAATGTTTTTTTTGATCTGTCCCAGGAATTTGATTCATTTGATGATCTTCTTTCCATAAGCGTTCTCATTCCCAAGGTGTTTTTTGACCTGGAATGCAGTCTTTATCTGCTCCAGGAAAACAGGGCAGATAAAGTCGGCACCTGCTTTGAAGAAAATCCTGGTTCAGGAAACTGCGAAGGCAAACTTATTTTCGCTTCCAGTCCCAGGGTGGTGGATGATTGCCTTTATCTGCCAATCAAGGGGAACACAGAACTTATTGATCAGCTACCCTTTAGTTCGCCCAAAGGGCTTATCGGGATGCTGGAGGTGTTTCCGGCCCTGAACCTGTCCACCCATGAAAAACTTTTCTTTGAAAAATACGCCAACCGGGTTGGTTTTCAGTTACATATGCGCATGATCAGCCGGAAAAATCAGGAACATTTACAATTCATCCGTACCCTGGTCAAGGATATCGGACATAACGTGATTGTGCCCAATATGTATTTCAAGCTCTATTATCGCCGTCTGGAGGCAAACATTAAAGCGCTCGGGGATTTAAAAAAAGAGATGGCCGAGGCTTTGCAGCCTCGGCCGGAAAATGACCTAAAGACTCCTTCCTCCCAGGTAATGGCCAAAATGAGCTATATTCATGATGGACTCAAAGACCAGTTTGGAGAAATACTCAGGCATTATGAACAGACCAGTCTTTTTCTGGAGACCCTTTTGCGCAGGAGTCATTTTGAGCAGGGCAAATACGTTTTGGAGAGAAAGGTCTGCAACTTCAAGAGCCAGATTATTGATCCTCAGATAAAGCGCTTTGCCAGGGAATTCAAAGAAAAAGGAATAAGCATTGCCCTGGCCGGAGTACCTGACCAGGAAATTGAAATGGCGGTGGACCTTGGGCTTATAAGTCAGGTTTATGCCAACCTTTTTTCCAACGCTTCCAAGTATACCAGGGAAGTGACTGACTATGCCGGAAACCAGACCAAATTCATTTCATACGGCTGGGAGCACAAGTCTGATTGTTTTGGATCAGGCCTGCATGGAGTCAAGCTTAATGTCTTCAGTACAGGCCCGCATATTGCTCCTGAAGATCAGAAGAATCTTTTCAGTGAGGGGTTCAGGGCCGGCAATACGGAAAAAGAGCAGGGCACCGGCCATGGCCTTTTTTTTATAAAAGAAATTGTGGAATTGCACGGAGGAGAAGTGGGCTATGAACCAACTCCACTGGGCAACAATTTTTTCTTTATTCTGCCTGTGGGCGACCGGCTCTGAGCGGGGTTTATCCTTGACTGGCTGTTCAGATGTTTCAATAGTTATGTTCTTACCTGAATCTGTGAAAGC
>JBKHCI010000062.1:0-9419 GCA_046541915.1 Desulfonatronovibrio sp.
CACAAAAAAGGAGAACCAGATACTGAATCCGGTTCTCCTCCAGGATAGATTTAAGGTTTGACAGCATCAGGGATATCCAGGCCCTGCTCTTCCCAGAAGCGATAAGCACCTGGATGAAGAGGAATCGAAGCTCCCACAATGCCGTTCTCAATGCTCATATCTCTTGCCGCGCCATGTGCGGTAAGCATATGCTTGAGACCTTCAGGAGAATAAATCTTTTTAACCGACTCATAAACGATTTCTTCATCCACGTCTTTATTCACGCACCAGAAAGTGGAATCCTGAAAAGTATTCACCTGATCGTCCACATTGCGATAAGTCTCAGCTGGAATGGTTACCTTGGTATAAAACGGATACTTATCATAAAAACCGGTTTCCTGGGCGTCTGCGTGCAGATCCACCAGACTGATCCTGGCCTGGGTGGCGGCTTCGATTACGGATGCGTTGGGATAGCCCACCAGGACCCAGAAAGCGTCAATATGACCGTCCCGGAACGCGGATGCCGCCGGGGAATAACCCAGAAACTGTGGTTTCATCTCATCCCAGATCCCTATGTGGCGAAAAAACCTTTCAGCTGAAAGCGCGGCGCCTGATCCGGCATTGCCCACTGCAACTCTTTTCCCGGCAAGCTGCTTGGCTGAAGTGATCTCGTCCTTGGCCCTGACAATCAACTGAGCCGGGGCTCCGTAAAGATAACCCACTGTCCTGACATTCTGATACTTTTTATCATCCTGAGGCAGTTTTCCCTGGCTTCCCAGAAAGGCGTCTCCGGAATAAACAATGCCGTAGTCGATCTGACCGGAATTGATCCTTCTCAAGTTTTCTCCCGATCCCCCTGAACCTTCTGAAGAAATATCAAGGTTTGATATGTTTCTGCCCAGATATGTGGATATGGCATTGGCAAAATAATTAAAAGTTCCGCCGGTAGGCCCGCCGCCAAAGGCCAGAAAAGCTTTTTTCTGGGCTTCGACCCTGTCAAGATTCACGCAAAAAAATACAGTCAACAGTCCGGCCAGCAAAACAAGCAAACTTCCCTTCTTCATGTTGCCTCCCAAAAGTCGTTAAAATAATTTCTGATAACATAACATTGTCCAACAATTTAAAGCCTGAAAACACTGCCTAAGTCAAGATTTTTTTCAACGCACAAACAGTTTGGAAAACTGGGCTGAAATCACTTTCCTGCACTTCCTGACATACTTCTCAGGGCAGTAATTGTTACTCCAAAACCTCTTTCCACATAAAAAGAGATCAAAATGCCAATTCTTTAATAATTTCTGAGGTTCAGATAAAAATCAATTTTCATCCGGTAAGCGGAGGCAATATCTTGGCAAGCGTAAACAAGCGGGAACAAGGCAGAATAACCGGCGGCTGAACCTGGATAGACTCAGAATAACCCCAACTTGCCGGCCCGGGGCATTAAAAGTCCGGATGGACAGGCATACCCCGGCTGAAGACATTGGGAAAAAGTGGTCCGGAAACACCGCACGCAAAAAAACCCTTTCTGTTCCTGAACCGGAACAGAAAGGGTTGAAGACAGATACGGACAAAAACTACATATCCTGTTTGACCTTATGCATAAGCCTTAACAACTGGTTGCAGAACCCGGCCTCATTGTCATACCAGACAATAAGCTTGACCATGGTTTCGTTCATGACAGCAGTAGACAGTCCATCCACCACCCCTCCGTAAACGCTTCCGTTGTAATCAACAGAAACCAGAGGTTCGCTGGTGTACCCCAGAGGCCCCTTCATAGGCCCCTTGGCCGCGGCTTCAAGGACTTCATTTACTTCCGCGGCGCTTGTCTTCCGGTTCAGCTCAGCCACCAGATCAACAAGTGAAACATTGGGGGTGGGAACCCGGATGGCCATACCGTCGAGCTTTCCTTCAAGCTCAGGAATAACCTGGGTAACAGCCCGGGCGGCACCGGTAGTGGTAGGTATCATGGACATCCCCGCGGCCCTGGCCCTGCGGATGTCCTTGTGCGTGCCGTCCAGGATGCGCTGGCTCATGGTATAGGAATGTATGGTAGTCATCAGGCCGTGATTGAATCCAAAGTTATCATGAAGAATTCGCGCTGCCGGAGCCAGACAATTTGTGGTGCATGACGCATTGGAGATGATCTGGTGCTCCGGTTTGAGCAGGGAATCATTGACCCCCATAACAATGGTGGCGTCGGGGTTTTTACCCGGCGCGCTGATAAGGACCTTTTTTGCCCCCAGGCTAAGGTGTTTTTCACAGCTTTCCCGGTCAGTAAACTTTCCTGTGGTCTCCAGAACCATGTCCACGCCCAGGTCGCCCCATATCCACTCACCCGGTGCCTTTCTGGTAACCTGAACCTGGTCTCCATCTATGGTAAAGCCCTGCTCATTGGGACTTACCTGCTTTGAAAAAATGCCGTGTACTGAATCATATTTAAACAGGTGGGCAAGCTGCTCATTATCTGCCCTGGCATTGACCGCCACAAGCTCCATATCCTGGCTTTCCGACAAAAGCCTGGCCATGTATCTGCCTATTCTTCCAAAACCATTAAGTCCTATTCTGATGGCCATTTACCACTCCTTTTTTAACAAAATATTGAAAGATCCTTACTCCCGGTTTTTTTTCAAAGCCATGCTAAATTTTATTAGACGATCCCAGAACATTTTTGATCTTATGCTGGACCATATCCTTGACCGCCTGCCTGGCCGGCCCCAGATATTTGCGCGGATCAAAGTCCTGCGGATGCTCCCGGAAATATTTACGGATCACAGCGGTCATGGCCAGCCTGATATCAGTGTCTATATTTATCTTGCATACCCCTGACTGGGCAGCCTTACGCAGAAAATCCTCAGGGACTCCTTTAGCGTCCGCGACCTTTCCGCCATACTGGTTGGCCATTTCAACAAATTCAGGCAGGACCGAGGAAGCTCCGTGAAGAACCAGGGGATACTCCGGAAGCATGGCCGATATTTTATCCAGACGATCAAAATCAAGCCTGGGCTCACCCTTGAATTTGTATGCCCCGTGACTCGTACCAATGGCAATGGCCAGGGAATCGCATCCGGTGCGCTCCACAAATTCCACGGCTTCATCAGGATCTGTATAAATATTTTCTTCTGAACTCACATCGTCTTCCACCCCGGCCAGACGACCCAGTTCAGCCTCAACCCAGACCCCCTTACCATGAGCGCATTCCACCACCTGTCTGGTCAAAGCAATATTTTCCTCAAAAGGAAGATGAGATCCGTCAATCATGACCGAAGTAAAACCGCCGTCAATAACCTCTTTGCATATCTCAAAATTCTGTCCATGATCCAGATGCAGGGCAATGGGCAGATCCGCCTCTTCCAGAGCAGCCTCCATTAGTTTGATAATATACCTTTGACCGGCGTATTTTCTGGCCCCGGCTGAAACCTGAAGAATCAGAGGGGATTTTTCCTCCTCCGCGGCCTGAATTATTCCCTGGATTATTTCCATGTTGTTGACGTTAAAAGCACCGACAGCGTACCCTTCCTGGTAAGCCCTCTCAAACATTTCTTTGGGCGAAGTTAACGGCATAAAGGCCTCCTCTTGAATAATTGCTGTTGTTTATTCCAGATTAATACTTTTATTTCAAACACAAATCATTCATTGACTGAACCTTGTCCTCTAACGCGTCCAAGGCATCATAATTAGTTAATTCAAACCGAAGCGGAGTCATGGTAATATAATCCTGACTTAAAAGAGCCCGGTCCGCACCGGCATCGACCCTGTCCATAGGTATTTCTCCCCCCAGCCAGTAATAAGGACGCCCTCTGGGGTCCTGCCGGCAATTATACCTGTCCTCATAAATAACGCTGGTCTGAGAACAGACCCTGACACCCTTGGTCCGCTCCATGGCGCAAGCCGGAAAATTGATATTCAAAACGTTGCGGTCCGGCAGGCCGGACCAGGCAAAATTATCAATAAGGCGGACCGTCCAGGCGCACTGCTCCGATAAATCCCTGGGTTTAAAATCATCAATGGATACAGCCAGTGATGGAACTCCGGCCAGGGCTCCTTCTGTGGCCGCCGAGACCGTGCCGGAATAAAGCACATCAATCCCCACATTGGCGCCGCTGTTGATTCCCGATACCACCAGATCAGGCTTGCCTGCCAGATGAAAGCTCATGGCCCACTTGACACAGTCCACCGGAGTACCTGAAATCCCTGTGCCCTGAAAGTCATCGTCACTGATCTTTTTGGCCCTGATAGGCGAAAAAATGGTCACGGAATGTCCCACCGCGCTCTGTTCAGTCAGGGGAGCCACCACCTGCACGTTATGACCGGCTTTTATCAGCTCCGCGTAAAGGGATTTTATGCCTGCGGCATGAATGCCGTCATCATTGGTCAGGAGGATATCCATTTTTCAGGAGCATCGGGATATTCTTTTCTGGCCCTGTTAAATCCCGCGTTAAAGGCCTTGAGGTTAATGTCAATTATCTTGGGCGGCAAGATACTTTTCAGGCTTTTACGAACAGAGGCGGGTCTCATAAAGGGCAGAAAATGGGCCAGAGCGCCCAGGGTTACGATATTGGTGGTCTGGACAAGGCCCACCTTTCTGGCCATCTCGGTAAAAGGCAGTCCCCAGAATATATTGGTTGGCGTCTGGGCGACCATGGAAGTATCCACCAGCAGAAAGCCGTCTGATTTAAGATCGGTAAAGAATTTATTGCACGCCTCCTGACTCAGGGAAACCAGGAGATCAAGACTGATGGTCTTGGGATAACTGATCACTGAAGAGCTGATCACCAGATCACTCCTGCTGGCTCCTCCCCTGGCCTCGGGACCGTAACTCTGGGTCTGGGTCACAAAATAGCCATGATCCAGGGCCAGGGCCTGCCCCATAATCTTGCCCAGAGTGATTATGCCCTGCCCGCCGAGTCCTGAAAGGCGAATTTCAAATCTATTGAGTTGCATATCTTTGCTCATTTGACTTCCCCTCTGATCTTCCGGCGCATTTGAACATATCTTTCCTCCAGCCCGGCGCAATCCTTCTGGACAAAAATTCCGGTGGAAATTGCGTCTCTTTGTTTTTCCGGGGTCATTTCAGAATATTTTTCAATGGGAACCGCGGCCTTGTTAAGATACTTATACATATCAACAGTGGTCTTATATTTATTTTTTCGACCGAACTGGGTATGACAAGGCGTTATGACCTCCACCAGATTAAAACCGGGACGTTCTAGAGCGGTACCAATGATCCGGTCCAGAAGATTGGTCTGCATAACCGTAGCTCTGGCCACGAAATTGGCTCCGCAGGCTTTGGTCACTTCTGATATATCGAATTCCTTTTCCATCTGTCCGAAAGGAGTGGTGGTGGAATAACAGCCATAAGGCGTGGTGGAGGAACTCTGCCCGCCGGTCATGCCGTATATATGGTTGTTGAGAACCAGGGTGGTCAGGCCGATATTTCGCCTGGCAGCGTGAATAAGGTGATTGCCGCCTATGGACAGGGCGTCGCCGTCTCCCATTATCACGATTACCTTAAGCCTTGGATTGGCCAGCTTTATTCCGGTGGCAAAAGTCAGCGCCCTGCCGTGGGTGGTGTGAACCGTATTGAAATCAACATACACCGGAATTCTGCCCGAACAGCCGATGCCCGCCACCAGCACGATATCGTCCTTGGGTATGCCCTGGGCGTGAACGCTCCTGATAAGAGAGCCCAGAACAATCCCATGCCCGCATCCCGGACAGAACACATGGGGAAATTTTTTGGTATGCCTCAGATAGTCATGAATAAGTTGGGTTACTTTCGCCATAGCTTAACCTTTTAATATTTTTTTAAGTATTTCGCCGGGTGTAATGATCTGGCCATCGATTCTGTTCAATGTATTGACCTTGCACTGATTATTGTTAACCCTTTTGACCTCACGGGAAATCTGGCCCATATTCATTTCAGGAACCAGGACCGAAGAACATTGCCTGAGCATCTTCTCCACTATGGGCCTTGGAAAGGGAAAAAGGGTCTTGAGCTTTAACAGACCTACCTTTTCACCCTGTTCTCTGGCCAGCTGTACAGCCAGCTCGGCTGATCTTCCCACGCATCCGTAGGCAATAATGCACGTATCAGCATCTTCACACTGTATCTCATCCACTATCTGGATATCATAAAAGAACTGGTCAATTTTACGAAAAAGCCTGTACATGAAATTTTCCACTTCCTTGGGCTTGGAAGTGGGATAGCCGTGGTCATCATGGGTCAGGCCGGTCACGTGGTATCTGTACCCCGTGCCCACAGGAGGCATGGCTGAAACCCCGCGCATGCTGTCTTCAAAGGGCATATACCATTCCGGCGGCATGCTGGGCAGCATCCTGGAATATATATACAGATCCTCTGGATCCGGAATGGTAATCTTTTCCCGGGTATGGGCTGTTACCTCATCCAGGAGAAGAATAACCGGGGTCCTGTATTTTTCAGCAAAATTAAAGGCTGTAACCGTCATCTCCATGCATTCCTGCACATCCCCGGCTGACAGGACAATAATGGGATGATCTCCGTGAGTACCCCATCTGGCCTGCTGCACGTCACCCTGGGCCGGACTGGTGGGCATGCCTGTACTTGGCCCGGCCCGCATGACATTGACCAGAACCAGAGGAACTTCTGTTATGCACGCGTACCCGATATGCTCCTGCATCAGGGAGAAGCCCGGGCCGGAAGTCGCGGTCATGGCCTTTCTTCCGGCCAGTGACGCTCCAATAACCGTACCCAGACCTGCAATTTCATCCTCCATTTGAATGAAAACTCCGTTTTCAAGGCTGGGCAGTCTTTTGGCCATTTCTTCGGCAATTTCCGTGGACGGGGTAATGGGATAACCGGCATAGAAATCGCAACCGGCCAGAAGAGCGCCTTCAACAACGGCTTCATTGCCCAGGGCAAAAATTTCTGTCTGCTTTTTCTTTTTTGTTTTTGTTGCCATATTACATCCTGGTATTTTGATTTGAGAACGCCAATTTCAAGATTGAAATCCTTAAAATTGACAGATTCCCTGTTCTGGTAACCTAACTTTTCTTGTTTTTGTCTTGAACCGGAGCAGCCTCAGCCGGGGCAGCAGCCTGAGCATTTGTCCGAGGCCTTTTTGACTGTGTTTCATTTTTCGGCCGGACCAGAATAGCAAAATCCGGACAATGAACTTCGCAAAATCCGCAATTTATACACTCATCTTCCTGCACCACCTCTGCCTTGTTCTTATTGTTGATTTTCAGGACTTTGGCAGGGCAGAAAGCCACACAGATTCCACACCCCTTGCACCAGTCCTGATAAACCTTTACACTGGTTTCACCTTTTTTTTTGGCCATGTTTCTTCCTTTTATAAATTAAGGTATGTAGCGATACAATTTAAACTGTATATGCCTACTTTATGAGCTTTATTTTCAAAAAAATCAATGATAGTTGTCGAATATTGAAGCGATATAGTCCCTGACAAAATAAAGGCCAGACAAATAAGCAAAAAAAGCCGTTAAAGACAGCCTTACTTTATGGCTTCTTGATTGACAATATTATGAAGCAAAAAAAAATATTTATTCAGGATATCAGGCAGGGTCAACAGATAGACGACATGTTTATCGTCACCCAGAGCCGTCTGGACCAGGCCAAAAACGGACCTTACTGGCAGCTCACCCTGCAGGACAGAACCGGGAGCATCCCGGCCAGGATATGGAGCCCTTTGAGCCAGACCATTGAGGCAGTCAAACCGGAGCAGATCGTCCGGATCAAAGCCGGTGCTCAGAGCTTCCGGGATCAGCTCCAGCTCAATATTGAGGCGGTTGAATTTGTGCAGCCTCATGAAACCAGTATTGCCGATTTTCTCCCGGTATCAGACGTCCCGCCGGAAGAGCTTTACCGCAGACTAATGGATTTTCTTCGAAGCAAGGTCGCTTTTCCGCCATGGACCCGCTTTTACCGGAATATACTGCGGCAGGAAGATATCAAGGACAGTCTTATTGCCGCGCCCGGGGGCAAGTCCATTCATCACGCTTATATTGGCGGACTTCTGGAGCATACCCTGAATGTCTGCAGGATATGCGACTCCATCTGTGAGCTTTACCCGTCACTGGACAGAGATATCCTTCTGGTGGCGGCAGCCCTGCATGATATCGGCAAATCCCGGGAGATCTCTTCCGGAATCAGCAGGGATTATACTGACCAGGGCAAACTGCTTGGCCATATCTTTCTGGGCATGGAAATGATCCAGCCCTTTTTAAACCGGGTCAAAAATCTTTCCCCGGAAATAATCATGCACTTCAAACATATCATTCTAAGCCATCACGGGGAACTGGAATTCGGATCTCCTAAAAGACCCAAAACCAGTGAGGCCTTTGTCCTGCACTATGCCGACAACCTTGACGCCAAGATGAACACCCTGGATCAGGTCCTGAAAATTCCTCCCCAGGATCAGGAAGGCGAGGATTACTGGTCCCCATTTCACCGGCCCACAAACCGGTACCTGTACAATCCGGTCAAGACTCCCAGACCCGAAACCCCCAGGACCAGACCAGTCAAAAAGGAGGAGCCTTGTTTGTTACCTTTGAAGGAATAGAGGGATGCGGAAAATCCACCCAGGCCGGACTGCTCAAAAACTATCTGCAGGACAAGGGCATGGAGGTCGTTTTAACCCTGGAGCCGGGTGGAAGCAAACTGGGCCTAGACCTAAGGCGCATTCTTTTATCCATGGAAAACAGTGATCTGTCAGAAGAGGCAGAGCTTTTCCTCTATCTTGCGGACCGGGCCCAGCATATGCACAGCCTGATAATCCCGGCCCTGAATACAGGCAGGATTGTCATCTCCGACAGGTTCACCGATTCCACTATTGCTTATCAGGGATACGGCAGAGGCATGGATGTAAACATGCTCCATCAGCTGAACACCCTGGCAACCCGAGGCATTCAACCCGGACTGACTGTCCTGCTGGATCTGCCGGCAGAAGCCGGACTTAAACGGGCCCTTAACAGAAATATCCAGAAAAACCTGACCATGTCAGAAGGCAGGTTTGAAGCGGAAAGCCTTGAATTTCACCAGAAAACCAGACAGGGATACCTGGACTGGGCAGCCAGAAACCAGGACAGATTCCTGGTCATTGACGCCCTGCTTGACATAAACACGATTTTTGAATTCATTGTCCAGGAAGTTAATAAAATTCTAAAAATATCATAAAAAACCATTGACATCCTTGCGCACAATCTTTAAAAGTCTCTTTCTCACAAGGTGGGGGCGGGTAGCTCAGTTGGGAGAGCATCGGCCTTACAAGCCGAGGGTCACAGGTTCGAGCCCTGTTCCGCCCACCATGTGTTCACATACGCGGGGCCGTAGTTAAGTTGGTTATAACGCTGGCCTGTCACGCCAGAGGCCGCGAGTTCGAGTCTCGTCGGCCCCGCCACAAAAAAATCAAAGCCCGGATGCTCAAGTATCCGGGCTTTTTTTG